>NZ_JBEOUE010000012.1:0-229756 GCF_040303965.1 Streptomyces sp. NPDC094032
CGGCGCCCGTAACGAGCGCAGCGAAGTGAAGGTCGCAGTCCGGACACCCCCTACCCCAGCCCCGCCCCCGACCCCCGCCGGACCACCGGACAGCCTCAGCGCCCCGGCCCAGCCGCCATCCCCGCCCCCACGATCCCCGCGTTGTTCTGCAGCTCCGCCGGCACGATCTCCGCCTTGATCCCCTCGATCAGCGGCAGGAACTTGTCCGCCTTGCGGCTCACGCCGCCGCCGATGATGAAGAGCTCCGGCGAGAACAGCATCTCCACGTGCGCCAGGTACTTCTGCACCCGCCGCGTAGCCCAGTGCTCCCAGCTGAGCTCCTCGTCCTCCCGGGCCTTCGAGGAGGCCCGCTTCTCGGCGTCGTGGCCCTTCAGCTCCAGGTGGCCCAGCTCCGTGTTGGGCACGAGCCGCCCGTCGACGAAGACGGCGGAGCCGATGCCGGTGCCGAGGGTGAGCAGGATGACGGTGCCCTTGCGCCCCCGGCCCGCGCCGTACGCCATCTCCGCGATGCCCGCCGCGTCCGCGTCGTTGAGGACGGTGACCGGCAGGCCCCCGAGCCGGTCGCCCAGCAGCGTGCCGGCGTCGACGCCGATCCAGGACTTGTCGACGTTCGCCGCCGTGCGGATCGTGGAGCCGGTCACCACGCCGGGAAAGGTGACGCCGACCGGCCCCTGCCAGCCGAAGCGCTCCACGACCTCCGCGACGCAGCCCGCCACACCGTCGGGTGTGGCGGGCTGCGGGGTCAGTACCTTGTGGCGCGGCTCGGCCAGGTCGCCGCGCTCCAGGTCCACGGGGGCTCCCTTGATGCCCGAGCCGCCGATGTCCACTCCGAAGACGTTCATGGACCCAACGTTACGGGCCGGAGCCCTGCGTCACTCGTTTTCGAGCAGGCCCGCCGCGTGGGCGCGCAGGTCCTTGTTGCGCAGCTCCTTGGGGAGGGAGAAGGTCAGCGACTCGTCGGCGGTCTTGACGATCTCCACGTCGGCGTAGCCGCGCTGGGACAGCCACTCCAGGACCTCCTGGACCAGCACGTCCGGGACGGAGGCGCCGGAGGAGAGGCCGACGCTGGTGACGCCCTCCAGCCAGGCCTCGTCGATCTCGCTGGCGAAGTCGACCAGGTACGCGGCGGGGACGCCGGACTGCTTGGCTACCTCGACCATGCGGATCGAGTTCGAGGAGTTCTTCGAGCCGACGACGATGACCAGCTCTGCCTGACCGGCCAGCTCCTTGATCGCGATCTGGCGGTTCTGCGTGGCGTAGCAGATGTCGTCGGACGGCGGGGAGATCAGGTTCGGGAACTTGTCCTTCAGCGCGTCGACCGTCTCCATCGTCTCGTCGACCGAGAGCGTGGTCTGGGAGAGCCAGACGACGCGGTCGGGGTCGCGGACCTCGATCTTCTCGACGTCGCCGGGACCGTCGACGAGCTGGATGTGGTCGGGGGCCTCGCCGGAGGTGCCGATGACCTCCTCGTGGCCCTCGTGGCCGATGAGGAGGATGTCGAAGTCCTCGTTGGCGAACCGGACGGCTTCCTTGTGCACCTTCGTCACCAGCGGGCAGGTGGCGTCGATGGTGGCGAGCCGGCCCTGGCGGGCCTCCTCGTGGACGGTCGGGGCGACGCCATGGGCGGAGAACATCACGATGTTGCCCGGCGGCACCTCGGTCGCCTGGTCGACGAAGATCGCGCCCTTCCGCTCCAGGGTCTGCACGACGTACTTGTTGTGGACGATCTCGTGCCGGACGTAGATCGGGGCCCCGTACTGCTCCAGGGCCTTCTCCACGGCGATCACGGCACGGTCCACACCGGCGCAGTAGCCGCGGGGAGCGGCGAGCAGGACACGCTTCGGGCGGTTCGTCGCGGGCGTCGACGCGGGCGTTGCAGTCATGCGTCCCATCGTAAGGCCGCGTCGGTCAGCGTTCGGAGCGGTGCGGTGGCCGAGACTGGCGCCATGGCAGAGGACGCGCGGGGGCAGGCACCGGAGGACGCGCAGGTCGCGGGGCACACGGGACTCCGCCGGAACCTGGGGTTTCGCGATCTCGTCGTGTACGGACTGCTCTTCATCGCGCCGATGGCCCCGGTCGGCGTGTACGGCACGCTTGACGCGAAATCGCATGGCGCGGTCGCACTGGTGTACCTGGTGGCGACCGTCGCCATGGCCTTCACCGCGCTGAGTTACGCGCAGATGGTGCGGGTCGCGCCGCAGGCCGGCTCGGTCTTCACGTACGCGCGCAAGGGGCTCGGGGAGGGGCCGGGGTTCATCGCCGGGTGGATGGCGATGCTCGACTACCTGCTGATCCCGGCCGTGGCGTACCTCTTCGCGGGGATCGCCATGGAGGCGCTGGTCCCGGAGGTGGACCGGTGGGTGTGGACGGTGATCGCGGTCGTCCTGACCACGCTGCTCAATCTCTGGGGGGTACGGGCGGCGGCCCGGGTCGGCTTCGCGGTCCTGGCGATGGAGATCGTGGTCCTGCTGGTCTTCGTGGTGTCGGCGGTGGTCGTTCTGGTACGGGACGGATCGCGGCGCGACTGGTGGTCGCCGCTGGTCGGGGACGCGGGGTTCTCGGCGGTGGCGGTGCTGGGGGCGGTGTCGGTGGCGGTCCTGTCGTATCTGGGCTTCGACGCCATCGCGTCCTTCGCGGAGGAGGTGACCGGGGGGTCGGCGAAGGTGGCGCGGGCGGTGCTGTTCTGTCTGGCGCTCGCCGGTGTGCTGTTCGTGGCGCAGACCTGGCTGATCGCGCTCCTTGAGCCGCTCTCGTCGAAGGAGCTGGCGGCGGATCCCGGGGCGCAGGGTTCCGCGTTCTACGACGCGATCGAGGCGACGGTGGGGGGCTGGCTGCACGATCTGGTCGCGGTGTCGAAGGCGATCGGCGCGGCGTTCGCGGCGCTGGCGGGGCAGGCGGCGGGCGGGCGGCTGCTGTTCGCGATGGGCCGCGACCGGCGGCTGCCGAGGGTGCTGGCGCGGACGGACTCGGGGGTGCCGCGGGTGGCGCTGCTGGTGTCGGCGACGGTGACGATGGTCGCGGCGGTGTGGGCGGCGCGGCGGGACGACGGTCTCGACCAGTTGGTGTCGGTGGTGGATGTGGGGGCGCTGACGGCGTTCGTGCTGTTGCACGCGAGCGTGGTGGGGTGGTTCGCGGTGCGGCGGATGGAGGGGGCGCCGCACTGGTTTCTGCATGTGGTGGCGCCGGTGCTGGGGGCGGGGATTCTGGTGGTGGTGATTGTGGAGGCGTCGGCTGCGGCGCAGGTGGTGGGGGTGATCTGGTTGGGGGTGGGGTTGGTGGTGTTGGCGATGCAGGGGACGGGGCGGGTGGTTTGACGTTTGGGTGGTGCGGCGGAGGCGGCTGCTTGGGCGCGGTGCTGGTGGGACGGGCTGCTGGGGCGGAGGCCGCTGTACGGGCGCGGTGCTGGTGGGACGGGCTGCGGGGAGCGGGGGCGCCGCTGAGGGCGCCGTCCCGTTGTGCCCACCCGTCCCGCCCCAGCGGGACGATTGCCCACAACGGGCTGGGCTGGGCCGCGTGGTTCGGCCGCTTGTCCGAGGGCACCGTTACGCTCGGCGCATGGGTCTGAACACGTCCGCTGAAGCGCCGTTGCCTGTCGGGGAGGTCTCCCGGCTCATCGGGGGGTGGATCGACCGGTTGGGGGCGATCTGGGTCGAGGGGCAGATCACGCAGTTGTCGCGGCGGCCGGGGGCCGGGGTCGTGTTCCTGACGCTGCGGGATCCCTCGTACGACATCTCGATCAACGTGACCTGCTATCGCCAGGTCTTCGACGCCGTCGCCGACGTCGTCTCCGAGGGCGCCCGGGTCGTGGTGCACGCGAAGCCGGAGTGGTACGCGCCTCGGGGGCAGTTGTCGCTGCGGGCGGCGGAGATCAAGCCGGTCGGGATCGGCGAGCTGCTGGCCCGGCTTGAGCAGCTGAAGCGGAGCCTGGGCGCGGAGGGGCTCTTCGCCCTGGACCGCAAGAAGCCGCTGCCGTTCCTGCCGCAGTTGGTGGGGCTGGTCGTCGGGCGGGCCTCGGCGGCCGAGCGGGACGTCCTGGAGAACGCGCGGCGGCGCTGGCCCGCCGTCCGGTTCGAGGTGCGGAACGTGGCGGTGCAGGGCGTGAAGGCCGTCCCCCAGGTGGTGCAGGCCGTGCGGGAGCTGGACGCGCACGCGGGGGTGGACGTGATCATCGTGGCGCGGGGCGGCGGCAGTGTGGAGGATCTGCTGCCGTTCTCGGACGAGCAGCTGGTCCGGGCGGTGGCGGAGTGCCGTACGCCGGTGGTCTCGGCGATCGGGCACGAGCCGGACTCGCCGCTGCTCGACCTGGTCGCGGACCTGCGGGCGTCCACGCCGACCGACGCCGCGAAGAAGGTGGTGCCGGATGTGGGCGAGGAGCTGGACCGGGTGCAGGGCCTGCGGGACCGGGCGCTGCGGACCGTGCGGGGGCTCCTTGACCGGGAGGAGCGGGGCCTCGCGCACGCGCTGGCCCGGCCGGTGATGGAGCACCCGCAGCGGATGGTCGAGGTCCGCGAGGACGAGGTGGAGGCGCTGCTGGCCCGGGGCCGGCGCACCTTCGGGCATCTCCTCGACCGGGCGGAGTCGGAGTTGTCGCACACGCGGGCCCGGGTCCGGGCGTTGTCGCCGGCGGCGACGATGGAGCGGGGGTACGCGGTGCTCCAGCGGGCGGACGGGTCGGTGGTCCGGGATCCGGAGGAGGTGGCGGTGGACGAGGAGCTGCGGGCGCGGGTCGCGGCGGGCGAGTTCACGGTCCGCAGGACCGCGAGCTGACGCCGGGGCGGCGGGGCGGCGGGGCGGCCCACAGGGCCGCAGGCCGAGCCCACGGTACGGTCCGCGCGACGGCGGGCCGACGCCCTGGGACAGCCCGCGACACTGCGGGCCGAAGCCGGGGGGCGGCGCGCGGGACAGCGGGCCGACCCCACGGGACGGTCGCGGGGCCGCAGGCCGAGCCTGCGGTACGTTCCGCAGGACAGCGGGCCGACGCCCTGGGACAGCCCGCGGGACTGCGGGCCGAAGCCCGGGGGGGGCGCGCAGGACCCCGGGCGAGCCCACGGAACGGCCTCAGGACCGCAGAGCGACACGGGACAGCCCCTGGACGAACAGGACGGCTTCGCCGACACGCGGTACCGCTTCACCGCGCGCGGGAACGGCCCCCACGCGCCCGGGACAGCCTCCCGGACGCCCCGGAAAGCGCTCCCGACCGGTGGGCCACACCGCGCCGGCGCCCCCGGCAGGCCCCCGGCCCCGCTCCACCCCGCGCGGATCCCGCCCCCGAACAGCGCAAGCGGCCCGCCCGCCACCGGCGCCGTCCTCGCCCCGAACATCAGAGAATCGTCGAGAACTACAGAGCAACGTCAAGGAACTGACAGACAAGGGTGGATGACATGGCGGCACGCGCGGGCGCGGAAGAGACTGCACTCGGTTACGAACAGGCGCGCGACGAGCTCATCGAGGTCGTCCGGCGGCTGGAGGCGGGTGGCACGACGCTTGAGGAGTCGTTGGCGCTCTGGGAGCGCGGTGAGGAGCTGGCGAAGGTGTGCCGGCGTTGGCTGGAGGGGGCTCGTGCCCGTCTGGACGCCTCGCTCGCTGCGGAGCGGACGGAGGACTCCCCGGCGGAGGGCGGCAGCGCCTCCGGGGCCGAGTAGGGGGTCGAGTAGACTCCCTGTGAAGCGGATCACTATCCGGATAGGATTGTTGAAGTTTCACCTATCCCGGCGTACTGTCGAGCCATAGCCCCGTACACCCGGAAGGTACGCAGCATGTCCCTCGCCCTTGACCCCACCGCCCAGGACCTCCTTTTCCGTGAGGCCCGCACCGCCAACACGTTCACCGACGAGCCGGTGACCGAGGAGCAGGTCCAGGCGATCTACGACCTGGTCAAGTACGGCCCGACCGCGTTCAACCAGACCCCGCTGCGTATCACCCTGGTCCGCTCCCCCGAGGCCCGCGAGCGCCTGGTGAAGCACATGGCCGAGGGCAACCAGCCCAAGACCGCCGCCGCCCCGCTGGTCGCGATCCTCTCCGCCGACAACGAGTTCCACGAGGAGCTCCCGGCCCTGATGCCGCACTTCCCGCAGGCCAAGGACCTCTTCTTCTCCGAGCGTCCGGTCCGCGAGCAGTCCGCGCTGCTGAACGGCGCCCTCCAGGCCGCCTACTTCATCGTCGGCATCCGCGCCGCCGGCCTGGCCGCGGGCCCGATGACCGGTCTGGACTTCGAGGGTGTCCAGAAGGAGTTCCTCGACGCCGACCACAGCCCGCTGATGGTCATCAACATCGGCAAGCCGGGCGAGGACGCCTCCCCGTTCCCGCGCCAGCCGCGCCTCTCCTACGAGGACGTCATCACCACCGTCTGATCCGTTCGGACGGACGCAGGACACAGCGAAGAACCCCCGGGCGCCCAGCGCCCGGGGGTTCTTCGTCGTACCTACACCTACGCCTTCTTCGCCTGCAGCGCGCCCGCCATCTGCGCGAGCCGGTCGAACGACGCCGTGCCCGTCACGACGGTCGTCGCGCCGTCCTCGGTCCGTACCAGCGCGTCGTACTTCGGCCCCTCCCAGCGCTGCCAGACCTTTCCGGCGACCGTCTCGGTCTTCCCGGAGTTCTTCGCCTGCTGGGTGACGTCGGGCACGTACTTGCGCGCCTCCTCGGTCGACTGGTGGATCGCCACGTACTGGGTGTCCGGGTCCAGGAAGCCCAGCTGCCACGCGTCGTGGTTCTCCCGCTTGTACGAGACGACCGTCGCGCGCCAGCCCTCACCGAGGCCCTCGGGGGCCAGCACCGGGTACGGCGCCGCCCGCTGGGCCGTCAGGAGCTCGACCCGGTAGTCCTTGGCCTTGACCGGCTCCGCCTTGTCGTCGTGCGGGATGAAGAGATACATCACGCCCGCCGCGACCATGATCACCCCGAGGGACTGGAACATCCCCCGTACCGTCTGCCTGCCTCGCATACCTGCCACGCCCCCCATGGTCGCATCAAGGTCTCGTGCTCATACGTGGGCCCCTCTGCTCATTTTGTCGACCTGACGATAGAGTCACATCACCCTCTTTTATCCGGCCGTCGCCGTACAGAAAGGTGCGCTCCGATGACCGAGCACCACCTCCTCCCGCCCGAACTGGAGGTCTCCCCCGAGGCCCCCGACCGCAACCTGGCCCTCGAACTGGTCCGGGTCACCGAGGCCGCCGCCATGGCCGCGGGCCGCTGGGTCGGCCGCGGTGACAAGATCGGCGCGGACGGCGCCGCCGTGAACGCCATGCGGACCCTGATCTCCACCGTCTCGATGAACGGCGTCGTCGTCATCGGCGAGGGCGAGAAGGACGAAGCCCCGATGCTGTTCAACGGCGAGCGGGTCGGCGACGGCACCGGCGCCGAGGTCGACATCGCGGTCGACCCGATCGACGGCACCACCCTGAACGCCAAGGGCATGCCGAACGCCATCGCCGTACTGGCCGCCGCCGACCGCGGCACCATGTTCGACCCGTCCGCGGTCTTCTACATGGACAAGCTGGTCACCGGCCCCGAGGCCGCCGACTTCGTCGACATCAACGCCCCCGTCTCGGTCAACATCCGCCGGGTCGCCAAGGCCAAGAACTCCTCCCCCGAGGACATCACGGTCGTCATCCTGGACCGCCCGCGCCACGAGGGCATCGTCAAGGAGATCCGCGAGACCGGCGCCCGGATCAAGTTCATCTCGGACGGCGACGTCGCCGGTTCGATCATGGCCGTCCGCGAGGGCACCGGCGTCGACATGCTCATGGGCATCGGCGGCACCCCCGAGGGCATCATCTCCGCCTGCGCCATAAAGTGCCTCGGCGGCGTCATCCAGGGCAAGCTGTGGCCGAAGGACGAGGCCGAGCGCCAGAAGGCCCTGGACGCCGGCCACGACCTGGACCGGGTGCTCTCCACCAACGACCTGGTCTCCGGCGAGAACGTCTTCTTCGTCGCCACCGGCATCACCGACGGCGAGATCCTGCGCGGGGTGCGCTACCGCGCCGAGACGGCGACCACCCAGTCGCTGGTCATGCGCTCGAAGTCCGGCACCATCCGCCAGATCGACTCCACGCACCGGCTCTCGAAGCTGCGCGCGTACAGCAAGATCGACTTCGACCGCGCGAAGTAGGCGGTCGCGGCCGACGCGACGACGGTACGAAGAGGGGCGCCCCCATGTGCGGTGGGGGCGCCCCTTCCCGTACGGGCGACGGACCCGTCAGCCGGCCTTGGCGATCCCCTCGGCGGCGGTCTTCCTGAGCTCGACGTCCCGGCGGCGGCGCCGGGCGAGCACGACACGGCGCTCGGCGGCGGTGAGCCCGCCCCACACCCCGTACGGCTCGGGCTGGAGCAGCGCGTGCTCGCGGCACGCGACCATCACGGGACAGCGGGCGCAGACCCGCTTGGCGGCCTCCTCACGGGAGAGCCGGGCGGCGGTGGGCTCCTTGGACGGGGCGAAGAACAGTCCGGCCTCGTCCCGACGGCACACCGCCTCCGTGTGCCAGGGGCCGGCCTCGTCCTCCCGCGCGGGGACGCGCTGGGACGGCACGGCGGCGACCTGGAGGGGCTGATGCGGCATGTGCAGCACGGTCTACTCCTGACGACGGCTTCGCGAGCGAGCGACGATGCACCAGCCCTACCCGCTGTGCGCGCGCCTATGCACTGCGTGCCGCCGAGTTCCGCAGCGCGGACACCGGGCGGCGAATTCCGGTCACCTTCGGACGCCGTCCGGAGAAGCGGACCGTGGGCGTCAGTCCAGGTGCTTGCGCAGCTTGTCCTGGACGCGGGCCTGGAGGTCGGTGATCCACTTGCCGCGCTTGGGCTTGGCCTCGACGTTGCCGAAGACCGCGTAGCCGTTGACGACCACGAGGGGGGCCTGCGGGTCGGCGCCCTCCAGGGTCACCACCTCGAAGTTGCCGAAGATGCCGGTGCCGCTGCCGCGCAGGCTGATGTTCTCCGGGACGCGGACCTCCACGTTGCCGAAGATCGAGGTGGCGTTGATCGTCGTGAGCCGCTGGGTGAAGATCGCCTCGGTCAGGTCGATCTCGATGCTGCCGAAGAGCGAGAAGGCGTTGGTCTTGCGCCCGACGCGCCAGCGGCCCTTGCGGGTGGTGCTGGAGAAGACCGCGACCAGGTTGTCCGCGGGGCCCTCGACGTCGTCGCCCGGACCGTACAGCGGCGTCGGCGCGGGCGCGCCCGCGGTGCGGGCCGCCGGCAGGTCCCGTACCAGCGGCTCCAGCTCGCCCACGGTCTTCGCGCGGTAGACGGAGTCGATCCGGTCCGAGTGCTCCTCGGCGTCGATCCGGCCGTCGGCGAGGGCGTCCCTGAGGATGTCCGCGATCCGGTCCCGGTCGGCGTCCGAGGCCCGCAGCGACCCTTCCGGATCCGCGTAGGCGGGCCGGGGCGCGGGGGCGGGCTCGGCGGGAGCGACCGGCTGCTGGGGCTGCTTTTCGAGGTCCACGACCTCAGCCTAGCGAAACGCGATAGATCGCGACCAGGGGCGGGGCCCGTGTCCTGTGGACGACGCCGCCGCCACGCACCGGATCGCGCCATCGCGGAGTGGTCCGAGCAGCCGGACAGGCCCTAGTGAGCCTTACCTCACAGGATCTGCGCCGCGCCCGCGTCTTACGCTGGAGCGTGCGCCGCCAACGGAGGCGGCGCTGCTGTCTGCCGAGTGAGGAATGGCCCCCGTCATGGCTGAGTTTGCGTACTCCGATCTGCTCCCCCTGGGAGAGGACACCACGCCCTACCGCCTGGTGACCGCCGAAGGTGTCTCCACCTTCGAGGCCGACGGCCGTACGTTCCTCAAGGTCGAGCCGGAGGCGCTGAGCCGGCTCGCCGCCGAGGCCATCCACGACATCCAGCACTTCCTGCGCCCGGCCCACCTGGCCCAGCTGCGGAAGATCATCGACGACCCGGAGGCGTCGAGCAACGACAAGTTCGTCGCCCTCGACCTCCTCAAGAACGCGAACATCGCCGCCGCGGGCGTCCTGCCCATGTGCCAGGACACCGGAACCGCGATCGTCATGGGCAAGCGCGGCCAGAACGTCCTCACCTCGGGCCGCGACGAGGAGGCCCTGTCCAAGGGCGTCTACGACGCGTACACCAAGCTGAACCTGCGCTACTCGCAGATGGCCCCGGTGACCATGTGGGAGGAGAAGAACACCGGCTCGAACCTGCCCGCGCAGATCGAGCTGTACGCGACCGACGGCGGCGCGTACAAGTTCCTCTTCATGGCCAAGGGCGGCGGCTCGGCCAACAAGTCCTTCCTCTACCAGGAAACCAAGGCGGTCCTGAACGAGGCCTCCATGATGAAGTTCCTGGAGGAGAAGATCCGTTCGCTGGGCACCGCGGCCTGCCCGCCGTACCACCTGGCGATCGTGGTCGGCGGCACGAGCGCCGAGTTCGCGCTGAAGACCGCCAAGTACGCCTCCGCGCACTACCTGGACGAGCTGCCCACCGAGGGCGACGCCGCCACCGGCCACGGCTTCCGGGACAAGGAGCTGGAGGAGAAGGTCTTCGAGCTGACGCAGAAGATCGGCATCGGCGCGCAGTTCGGCGGCAAGTACTTCTGCCACGACGTGCGCGTCGTCCGCCTCCCCCGGCACGGCGCCTCGCTGCCCGTCGCCATCGCCGTCTCCTGCTCGGCCGACCGTCAGGCCGTCGCGAAGATCACCGCCGAGGGCGTCTTCCTGGAGCAGCTGGAGACCGACCCGGCGCGCTTCCTGCCGGAGACCGAGGACTCCCACCTGGACGAGGCGGGCGACGTCGTCACCATCGACCTGAACCAGCCGATGGACGACATCCTGGCCGAGCTGACCAAGTACCCGGTCAAGACCCGGCTCTCGCTCAACGGCCCGCTGGTCGTGGCGCGCGACATCGCGCACGCCAAGATCAAGGAGCGCCTGGACGCGGGCGAGGAGATGCCGCAGTACCTGAAGGACCACCCGGTGTACTACGCGGGCCCGGCGAAGACCCCCGAGGGGTACGCCTCCGGCTCCTTCGGCCCGACGACGGCCGGCCGGATGGACTCGTACGTCGAGCAGTTCCAGGCGGCGGGCGGCTCGAAGGTCATGCTGGCCAAGGGCAACCGGAGCAAGCAGGTCACGGACGCGTGCGGCGCGCACGGCGGCTTCTACCTCGGCTCGATCGGCGGCCCGGCGGCGCGGCTCGCGCAGGACTGCATCAAGAAGGTCGAGGTCGTCGAGTACGAGGAGCTCGGCATGGAGGCGGTCTGGAAGATCGAGGTCGAGGACTTCCCGGCGTTCATCGTGGTGGACGACAAGGGCAACGACTTCTTCCAGAACCCGGCGCCGGAGCCGACCTTCACGCACATCCCGGTGCGCGGCCCGGGCCTCGGCTGACCCGCACCCGGCCCCTCCGTTCCTCGGCGCCCCTCGGTCCTTCCGGACCGGGGGGCGTCCCCGTACTCCCCCGTACTCCCGTGTCGATCTTCGCTCAGAAAGTCGCTACCGACCGGTAGCCCTGACGTCACCTACTGGCCAGTATTGGCCGCGAGCATGTCAACCATTGAGCCGGTCGACCCTCGGGAGCCCCCATGCCCTCCGCCAAAGCCAGCGCCAAGGCCTCGGCAACCGCCGCCGTCGCCCTGACCACCGCCTTCCTCGTCGTCGGCCCCGCGCCCGCCGCCTCCGCGGCCGACCCGGACACCCATGTGACGTCGACCGCCGCCGTCAAGCACGTCGACTACCGGACCTGGCGCCGTGACGTGGCCGCCGTGGTGGCCGAGGCGCGCCCCTACATCGAGGCGCGCGCCGCGGACGCCGGGCGGGAGAAGCAGGCGATCGTCCTCGACATCGACAACTCCTCCCTGGAGACGGACTTCCACCCGTTCTGGGAGCTGCCGACGCCCGCCATCGCCGACGTCCGCGAGCTGGTCCGGGACGCCCACGACCGCGGGGTCGCCGTCTTCTTCGTGACGGCCCGCCCCGGCATCGTCGAGTCCCTGACCGACTGGAACCTGAAGCGGGCCGGCTACCCGGTCGACGGGCTGTACGTCCGGTCGCTGCCCGATCTGTTCGCCGAGGTCGGCGCGTACAAGACGGCGAAGCGCGCGGAGATCGAGGCCAAGGGCTACACGATCGTCGCGAACATCGGCAACAACACCACCGACCTCGTCGGCGGCCACGCCGAGCGCACCTTCAAGCTGCCGGACTACGGCGGCAAGCTGTCCTGACCCGCTAGCGCGTCGCGATGTGGAACTCCATCCGTGACCAGTCGCCGTCCGGGGTCGAGCGCACCCAGCCGCGCGCGTTCTTGAAGTCGCCGGTGCCGCCGGTGACGGCGATGTCGGCCGCCGGCGGTGCCTGGTCGTTGGGGTTGACGGAGGTGAGGGCCTGGAGGGCGAGCTGTCCGCCGGGGCCGCCGTTGAGCACGACCGTGCCCGTGCACTGGAGGTCCATCGGGTTCCCGGGGCGCACCACGACGCAGCTCGCGCCGTCCCGGCCGACCTTGTCGCCGTTGACGTCCTTGGTCTTGTAGAGGTCGTCGGCGAAGGCGAAGGAGTCCCCCAGTTTGGGGGCCTGGGCGCTCTGGCTCGCCGTCATCCCCTGGACCTCCTTGGCGTACAGGGTGAACTCGAAGCCGTTGCCGTTGCCGGTGTCGGCCGAGGCCTGCGCCGGGGCGACGGTGCCGAGGGCGAGGACGGCGACCGTGCAGGCGCCGAGCGCCCCCGTCCTCCTGAAGCTGCGGATCATGTGCTGCCTCCCGCGAGATGGCTGATCTCCCCGAGCACGCTTCACATTCTCCGACGGGCGCCCCGGATCCGCCCACTCGGGCGAACGCGCGGGGCCCCGGCCACCCCCACGGCGGCCGGGGCCCCTCTCACGTACGCGCAGGTCAGACAATGCGCGGCTCAGACGGCGGTGTGCGGCTCAGACGAAGCGCTGGTTGGCCGAGCCGGTGCAGTCCCGCAGCCGGATCGCCTCCTTCGCCGCGCCCTGGGTCAGGCACAGGCCGGTCGCCGAGGCCGGGCGCAGGGTGTCGCCGTCGCGGACGAACTTCTGGTTGGCCCCGCCGTGGCAGTTCCACAGGATGAGCGCCGTGCCGGCGGAGTAGTTCGCGCCGGGGACGTCCAGGCAGCGGTCCTGGGTGAGCTCGGTGTGGACGGCGCGGCGGGCGGAGTCGTACCACCAGTTCTGGTTCCGGCCGCCGTGGCAGTCCCAGCCGAGCACGGCGGTGCCGTTGGCCGACTCGGAGGCGTTGACGTCCAGGCAGTTGCCGGTGGCCGCGTTCCTCAGCGGCTTGTACGCGTCGTCCCAGGCCAGCGGGAAGAGCGTCGGGGTGCCCGTGGAGTCGACGTCCGCGCAGGCCGCCTCGCGCAGGCCGGAGCCGTAGATCTGGGTCAGGCAGGACGCGAAGGCGCCGTGGCCCCGGTAGTTGGGGTGGAAGGACTGGCGGACGGAGTTCTCGTCCGGCGTGCCGGGCTTGGAGAGGTCGATGTACAGGCCCCGGGCCCAGGTGTCCTCCATGCAGACCTCGTGGCCGTGGAAGAGCCGCGAGTTGTCCAGGAAGACCGCCCCGGTGTCGGCGGCGGCCCTGCGCATGCCGCGCTCGAAGGCCGGGACGGCGATGTTGCGGCCCCACTTGGTGTCGGAGTCGTAGCCGAGGCCGCCGCAGGCCAGCTTGCCGGGGAAGTTCGGGTTGTCGTTGAAGTCCGGGCCGATGGGGCTCGGGTAGCCCATCAGGACCAGCTTGTAGTCGGCGTCCGCGTACCCGGCGTCGCGCATGACGGTCCGCAGGTCGCGGACGGTCTGCTCGACCTTGGGGACGAGGGCGTCGACGCGGGACTGCCAGCCGGGCGCGTACTTGGGCTCGCAGGCGCCCTGGAGCAGCAGATAGCGCTGGACGCAGTCGGTCATGACGGGGCCGAACTGGAGGTCGTCGTTGGCTCCGGCGACCAGCAGCACCATCTTGATGCGGGTGTTGCGCGCCTTGACGGCGAGGTTGTCGCTCTGGACGAGCTCGTCGGCGTACTGCTTCGCGCCGCCGATGCGGATGTTGCCGGTGTACGCGCCGGAGCAGGCCACGTTGAACGTGAGGTCCGCGGGGATCCCGGTGCGGTGGATGGCGGCGTCGGGCGAGCGGTGGCACCAGTTGGTGGGGCCGTTGGTCGGCGACTCGTAGCTGCCGACGCCCTCGCCGGAGATCTCGCTGTCGCCGAGGGAGATCAGGCCCGTCCTGCGCTCGGCGAGCGGGCGTTCCTCCGGGCTGCCGTAGATCTTCGTCGCCTCCGCGGCCCGGATCGCCTCCAGCTCGGGCGAGAGCGGTACGGAGGTGATCTGGGCGGTGTTGCCGGTGCCGCTCGTGTCGGCGGCGCCGGCGGGGGCCGCGGCCGTCATGCTGCCGAGGACCGCCGCCACGGTGGCGGCGGCCGCGACCGGCCAGCGGAGTCTGTACCTGGTGCGCCTCATTGCGCCTCCTGGAAGTGGGGTTACCCACGGTTTTTACTGGCCGGTAAGCGACTTGGGAATACGTCGAACAAGACAAGTGCTCATGTTTTTAGGGGGATTCGGGCGCTCGCCCCCTCTCCCCCCGACCAGCGCAGCCAGGAGGACGACGAAGATGAACGACGAAGCCGGCTACCGGATCGAGCACGACTCCATGGGCGAGGTCCGCGTCCCCGCGCACGCCAAGTGGCGCGCCCAGACCCAGCGCGCGGTGGAGAACTTCCCGGTCAGCGGCCAGCGCCTGGAGCGCGCCCACATCGCCGCGCTGGCCCGGATCAAGGCCGCCGCCGCCAAGGTCAACGCCGAGCTCGGCGTGCTCGACAAGGAGGTCGCGGACGCCATCCAGGAGGCGGCGGAGGAGGTCGCCGAGGGACGCTGGGACGAGCAGTTCCCCGTCGACGTCTTCCAGACCGGCTCCGGCACCTCGTCGAACATGAACACCAACGAGGTGCTCGCCACCCTCGCGAGCGAGCGCCTGCCCGGGGGCCGGGAGGTGCACCCCAACGACCACGTCAACGCGTCGCAGTCCTCCAACGACGTCTTCCCGTCCTCGATCCACATCGCGGCCACCGCCGCCGTCACCCACGACCTCATTCCCGCCCTCGCCCATCTGGCCGAGTCCCTGGAGCGGAAATCGGCCGAATTCGCGGACGTGGTGAAGTCCGGCCGGACCCACCTGATGGACGCCACCCCGGTGACCCTGGGCCAGGAGTTCGGCGGCTACGCGGCCCAGGTGAGGTACGGCGTGGAGCGGCTGCGCGCCTCGCTGCCCCGGCTCGCCGAACTCCCCCTGGGCGGCACGGCGGTGGGCACCGGCATCAACACGCCGCCCGGCTTCTCGGCGGCCGTCATCGCCGAGGTCGCCCGGGCCACCGGACTGCCGCTCACCGAGGCCCGCGACCACTTCGAGGCGCAGGGCGCGCGGGACGGTCTGGTGGAGACCTCCGGGCAGCTCAGGACCATCGCGGTCTCCCTCACGAAGATCGCCAACGATCTGCGCTGGATGTCCTCGGGGCCGCGCACCGGCCTCGCCGAGATCAACCTGCCGGACCTCCAGCCGGGCTCGTCGATCATGCCGGGCAAGGTGAACCCGGTGATCCCCGAGGCGGTCCTGATGGTCGCCGCCCAGGTGACCGGAAACGACACCACGGTGGCGGTCGCGGGCGCGGCCGGGAACTTCGAGCTCAACGTCATGCTCCCGGTGATCGCCAAGAACCTCCTGGAGTCGGTCCGGCTGCTCGCCAACGCGTCCCGGCTGCTCGCCGACCGCACGGTCGACGGCATCACCGCCAACGTGGAGCGGGCCCGCGAGTACGCCGAGTCCTCGCCGTCGGTGGTGACCCCGCTGAACAAGTACATCGGCTACGAGGAGGCCGCCAAGGTCGCCAAGAAGTCGCTGGCCGAGCGCAGGACGATCCGCGAGGTGGTCCTGGAGTCCGGGTACGTGGAGCGGGGCGACCTCACCCTGGAGCAGCTCGACGAGGCCCTGGACGTCCTGCGGATGACCCGGCCCTGACGGACCCCCGTCCCCGGGCCACGACCGACCCCGGACCGCCCCCCGGCCGCCCCCGCCCCTTCCCTGACCCGTTCTCGCCTACCGCCGGCCCCTCCGTGACCTTCACCGCAGCGGTGCCGGGGGCGCGCCCCTAAGATCTGCGCATGACAGGATCCGGCCGCCCCCAGCACTGGGCGCCTGGGGATCACATCCTCTGGCGCTACCGCGACAACGGCACCGGCGACGTGCACATCTGCCGGCCGGTGACCGTCGTGCAGGACACCCCGGAGCTGCTCGCGGTGTGGATGGCGCCCGGCACCGAATGCGTCCGGCCGGTCCTGACCGACGGCACCCCCGTGCACGAGGAGCCGCTGGCCACCCGGTACACGGCGCCGCGCACCACCACCCGCTCGCACTGGTTCGGCAGCGGGGTGCTCAAGCTGGCCGCGCCCGACGACCCGTGGTCCGTCTGGCTGTTCTGGGAGCGGGGCTGGCGCTTCCGCAGCTGGTACGTGAACCTGGAGGAGCCCAGGACCCGTTGGTCCGGCGGCGTCGACTCCGAGGACCACTTCCTCGACATCTCGGTCTATCCGGACCGCAGCTGGCTGTGGCGGGACGAGGACGAGTTCGCCCAGGCCCAGCGGGCCGGCCTGATGGACCCGGCGCAGGCGGCCCGCGTCAAGGCCGCGGGGCGTTCCGCCGTCGAACTGATCCGCTCCTGGGGGGCGCCCTTCGCCGACGGCTGGGAGGACTGGCGGCCGGACCCCGCCTGGCCGGTGCCCCGGCTGCCCGCCGACTGGGATCGCACCCCGGCGCACACGGCGCCATGAGACCCTTGATGCGCCCCCGGGGTGCAACCGTAGGATCGTCCTCCGCAAGTCCTTGATCACCGAACGGTGCGTCAAACACTGAGCACGGCACAGGACCTGACCGTAAGTCATCCATGAGGGAGCAAGCAGTGGCGGACGTGTGCTCGGCTGGTCCCGCTGCTCGCGGCGTCGTCACATCCGCCGCCCGCCGGGGGTTTAGCCCCGTGGGGAGCGCGGCATCGGCGAGAAGAGCGAGTGCATCGCACCACCGGCACGGACGGACGGAACCCCAGGCGTGACGGAGCATCCCACCTCCCACGAAGGCCGCCAGCCCCTGGCTGCCCAGCCGCAGGAACGCGCCCGGCCCCGACAGGAGGCCGCGGCGGCCGTAGCGGTGCCCGCCCCCGGGAGCGGCAACGGAGCGGACGGGGCCGCGGCGCGGCGTGAGGGCGACCGGCTGCGGTTCGTCGGCGCCGCGACCCGGCGGATCGCCCGCGGCCTCGACCTGGACGAGATCGTCCTCGGCCTGTGCCGGGCGACCGTGCCGACGTTCTCCGACGCGATCCTGGTCTATCTGCGCGACCCGCTGCCGGTGGGCGACGAGCGGCCGGCCGAGCCCTTCGTGCTGCGGCTGCGCCGCACCGACCGGCTGCGGTTAACGGACCTGGAGGGCGAGGAGCTGGTCCTCGTGCCCGACCCGGACCCGACCCCCGCCGCCGAGCTGTGCGAGGTCCGCTCGGGCAGCGCGCTGGCCGAGGTGCTGCGCGGGGTGCGGCCGGTGCCCGGCGACTCGGCGGCCGCCCGCGCGGCGCTGCCGGAGCTGCTCGGCCCGGACCACCCGGTGCCCGGCGGGCAGCGGGCCATACTCGCGCCGCTGCGCGGCCGCCGCCGGGTGATCGGCGCGGCCGTGTTCCTGCGCCGCCCGGAGCGGGCCGGCTTCGAGCCGAACGACCTGCTCGTGGCGGCCCAGTTGGCGACCCACACGGCGCTGGGCATCGACAAGGCGGTGCTGTACGGGCGCGAGGCGTACATCGCGGACGAGCTCCAGCGCACGATGCTGCCGGACTCGCTGCCGCAGCCGACCGGCGTACGGCTCGCCTCGCGCTACCTCCCGGCGGCCGAGACGGCCCGGGTGGGCGGCGACTGGTACGACGCGATCCCGCTGCCCGGCAGCCGGGTGGCGCTGGTCGTCGGCGACGTCATGGGGCACTCCATGACCTCGGCGGCGATCATGGGCCAGTTGCGCACCACGGCGCAGACCCTGGCCGGGCTCGACCTGCCGCCGCAGGAGGTTCTGCACCACCTGGACGAGCAGGCCCAGCGGCTCGGCGAGAACCGCATGGCCACCTGCATGTACGCGGTCTACGACCCGGTCTCGCACCGGATCACGATCGCCAACGCGGGCCACCCGCCGCCCATACTGCTGCATCTGGGCGGCCGGGCGGAGGTCCTGCGGGTGCCGCCGGGCGCGCCGATCGGGGTCGGCGGGGTGGACTTCGAGGCGGTGGAGCTGGACGCGCCGGCCGGGGCCACGCTGCTGCTCTACACGGACGGCCTGGTGGAGTCCCGGCTGCGGGACGTGTGGACCGGGATCGAGCAGCTGCGGGAGCGGCTGGCCGCGACCGCCCAGCTCACCGGGCCGGACCACTCGCCGCCGCTGGAGGCGCTCTGCGACGACGTGCTCGACATGCTGGGTCCGGGCGACCGGGACGACGACATCGCGCTGCTCGCGGCCCGCTTCGACGGGATCGCGCCGAGCGACGTGGCGTACTGGTTCCTGGAACCGGAGGACGCCGCCCCGGGCCGGGCCCGGCGGCTCGCCCGGCGGGCCCTGGAGCGCTGGGGCCTTGAGGAGCTCTCGGACTCGGTGGAGCTGCTGGTCAGCGAGGTGGTGACCAACGCGGTGCGGTACGCGGAGCGTCCGGTGACGCTGCGCCTGCTCCGTACCGACGTCCTGCGCTGCGAGGTCGGCGACGACTCTCCGCAGCTGCCCCGGCAGCGGCGGGCCCGGGACACCGACGAGGGCGGGCGCGGCCTGTTCCTGGTGAACCGGCTGGCCCGGCGGTGGGGCGCGACCCGGCTCTCCGGCGGCAAGGTGGTCTGGTTCGAGCTGGCCACGCGCTGATCCGGCGCGCGGCGGAGATACGAGAAAGGCGACGGCCGGGCCCCAGTGCGGGGGGCCCGGCCGTCGCCGTGTCTCACTGGCCCGGTCGGCCGTCGGCGATGCCGTTGTTGCCGGTCGGCGGCGGCTGCGTGGTCGGCTCGTCCGTCTTCGTCGGCGGCGGCTCCGGCGGAGTCGTGGCCGTCGACGTGGGCGGCTGGGTCGGCGTGGTGGCCGTCGAGGTCGGCGGCTGGGTCGGCGTGGTGGCCTCGTCGCTGGGCGTCGTGGTCGGCGTGGGCGACCCGGTGGCGGTCGAGGTCGGCGTCGGGGCCGTGCCGTCGCCGCCGGAGGTGCCGTCGGTCTGGAGGTCGAAGGTGGCGTCGGAGCCGCCGCCGAGCGCGGCGGTGGTGTAGGCGCCCCAGATCTGCGCCGGGGTGCGGCCACCGTTGGCGCGACCCGGGTTGATGGTGTCGGTCAGGGTGACCTGGTTGCCCTTGGCGTCCTCGCCGAAGAGGCCGACGGCGGTGACCAGTTCGGGGGTGTAGCCGACGAACCAGGCCGAGCGGTTGTTCTCGGAGGTACCGGTCTTGCCGGCCGCCGCGTAGTCGCCGGCGGCGCGGAAGCCGGAGCCGGACTGGACGACGCCCTGCATGGCCTTGGTGGTGGTGTCGGCGGCCTCGCGGCTGATCACCCGGTCGCCGATCGACTTCACGGGCTCGGCCTTGCGGTCCTTGTGCTCGGCGGACTTCACGAGGGTCGGGGTGACCTTGACGCCGTGGTTGTCGAGGGTGGCGTAGGCGCCGGCCATGTCCATGGTGGAGGCCTGCATGACGCCGAGCGACATCGAGGGGGTCGCGCCGAAGTCCACGCCGTCCTTCATGCCGAGGCCGATCGCGGTCTGCTTGGCCTTGGTGGGGCCGACGTCGATGATCATCTGGGCGTAGACCGAGTTGATCGAGCTGTTGGTGGCCTTCTGGACGCTGACCGGGCCGTAGCTCTCGTTGTCCTCGTTCTCCGGGGCGAACGGGATGGAGCTGCCGACGACCGGGCGCTTGCTGGTGCCGTCGTAGATCGTGCCGAGGCCGATCTTGCGCCCGTCCTGGGTCTCGGACCCGTTGTCGAGCGCGGAGGCGAGGACGAGCGGCTTGAAGGTCGAGGCGGGCTGGTAGTCGCGCCGGGTGGCGTTGTTGGTCCAGTGCTCGGTGGCGCCGACGCCGCCGTAGAGGGCGACGACCGCGCCGGTCTTCGGGTCGACGGAGGTGGCGCCGGCCTGGACGCCGGCCTGCTTCTTGCTGCCCTTGCGGTCCAGCTTGGCCTCCAGCTCGTGGTCGACCGCGCGGACCAGGGCCTTCTGCTTCTTCTCGTCGATGTTGAGCGTGATGGTCCAGCCGCCGGCCTTGAGGTCCTCCTCGCTGACGCCCTGGCGCAGCAGCTCCTGGTTGGCGGCCTCGACGATGTAGCCGCTCTGGCCGCTCATGCCCTTGGGGGCCTTGGGCTTCTGCGGGGCGGGGAACTTCAGGCCCGCGCGCTGGCCGGGGTCCAGCCAGTTCTCCTCGACCATGTTGTTCAGGACGTAGTTCCAGCGCTGCTCGACCAGCTTGCGGCCCTCGGGGCTCGCGGCGGTCCAGTCGTACTGGCTGGGGGCCTGGAGCACGGAGGCGAGGTAGGCGCCCTGGGCGACGTTCAGCTTGCTGGCGTCGACGCCGTAGTACGCCTGGGCCGCGGCCTGGATGCCGTAGGCGTTGCGGCCGTAGTAGCTGGTGTTCATGTACCCGGCGAGGATCTCGGGCTTCTGCATGTTCTGGTCGACCTTGATCGCGATGACCATTTCCTTGAGCTTGCGCGTGGCCGTCTGGTCCTGGCTCAAGTAGTAGTTCTTCACGTACTGCTGGGTGATGGTCGAGCCACCCTGCTTGCCCTTGCCCGTGAGGGTGTTCCACGCGGCCCGGACGGTGCCCTTGATGTCGACGCCGTTGTCCTTGTAGAACGTCTTGTTCTCGGCGGCGACGAACGCCTTCTGGACGTCCTGGGGGACCTTCTCCAGGCCGACGATCTCCCGGTTGATCTTGCCCGTGCGGGCCATGACCTTGCCGTTGGAGTACTTGTAGACGTTGCTCTGCAGCGTCGCGTCGGCGTTGGCGGTCGGCACCGGGACCATCAGGTAGACGGTGTAGAGGGCGCCCATGACGAGCAGGCAGCCCACGAAGAAGGTGCCCAGGAGTTTCTTCCAGGTGAAGAGCCGGCGTATGCGCCCGCCCTTCTTCGCCTGGCTCTTGCCCGTTCGGCCCATGTCTTCCGTCGCTCCGCTCGTCGTGGAATCAGCTTGGAAAGCTAACACCGCCCATGGAGACAAAGCCCGATCGATCCGTACTTTCCGGACGTGACAATCAGCACCTGCCCCCGACGGAACCGACGCTCAGGAAGCCCGGATGGTTGTGTGCCGCCGGTCACAATCCGCTCGTACGAGGGTCCCACCAGCGCTATACATCGTGCGTATACACGCCATGTACAGTGGCGGCATGTCCATCGGTCACACCCTGCTCGGACTCCTGGAGTCCGGCCCGCGCCACGGCTACGACCTCAAGCGCGCCTTCGACGAGCGGTTCGGCCACGACCGGCCGCTGCACTACGGACAGGTCTACTCGACCATGTCCCGGCTCCTGAAGAACGGTCTCGTCGAGGTCGACGGCATCGAGGCCGGCGGCGGCCCCGAACGCAAGCGCTACGCCATCACCGAAGCCGGCATCACCGATGTCGCCCAGTGGCTGGCCACCCCCGAGAAGCCCGAGCCGTACCTCCAGTCGACGCTCTTCACCAAGGTCGTCCTCGCCCTGCTCACCGGGCGCGGGGCCGCCGAGCTCCTCGACGTCCAGCGCACCGAGCACCTGCGCCTGATGCGCGAGCTCACCCGGCGCAAGAAGGACGGCGACCTCGCGGACCAGCTGATCTGCGACCACGCCCTGTTCCACCTGGAGGCCGACCTCCGCTGGCTGGAACTGACCGCCGCCCGTCTGGACCGGCTCGCCGAGGAGATCCGCCGATGAGCGCCGAACCGCTGCTCAGGGCGAGCGGCATCGACAAGGCGTACGGGCCGACGCCCGCGCTCGCCGGGGCCGACTTCGCCCTGCGCGCCGGGGAGGTCGTCGCCGTGATGGGGCCCTCCGGCTCCGGCAAGTCCACCCTGCTGCACTGCCTCGCCGGCATCGTCCGCCCCGACGCCGGGACCATCCACTACGACGGGCGCGAGCTGACCGCCCTCACCGACGGGCAGCGCAGCGCCCTGCGCCGCGCCGACTTCGGCTTCGTCTTCCAGTTCGGCCAGCTGGTCCCCGAGCTCAGCTGCGTCGAGAACGTCGCCCTTCCGCTGCGTTTGAACGGCGAGCGGCGCAGAAGCGCCGAGGAGAAGGCGCGCACCTGGATGGCGCGCCTGGAGGTCGAGGAGGTGGCGGGCAAGCGCCCCGGCGAGATATCCGGCGGCCAGGGCCAGCGGGTCGCCGTGGCCCGCGCCCTCGTCACCGCCCCTCGGGTGATCTTCGCCGACGAGCCGACCGGCGCCCTCGACTCGCTCAACGGCGAGCGGGTCATGCAGCTGCTCACCGACGCCTCCCGGGACACCGGCGCCGCCGTCGTCCTGGTCACCCACGAGGCCCGGGTCGCCGCCTACTCCGACCGCGAGATCGTGGTCCGCGACGGCTCCGTACGGGACACGGAGTGGGCGGCGTGAACCCTCGTACCTGGGTGCGCGACCTGGCGCTCGGCGCGCGCTTCGCCGTCACCGGCGGCCGCGGCGGCTGGATCCGTACGGCGCTGACGGCGACCGGCATCGGATGCGGCGTGGCCCTGCTGCTGGTCGCCGCGTCCCTGCCGAACATGCTGTTCCAGCGGGAGGTACGGGAGTCCGCCCGGCTGCCCGACGCCAGCCACGAGATCGCGAAGCCGGGCCCCGACACCTTTCTGTACGTCAGCCACCGGACCGAGTACCGGGGCGACGCCGTCACGGGCCTGCTGCTGCGCCCCGAGGGCCCACGGCCCGCGCTGCCCCCGGGTGCCGCAGCGCTGCCGGGGGCGGGCCAGATGCTGGTCTCTCCCGCCCTCGCCGACCTGCTGGACTCCCCCGAGGGGGCGCTGCTGCGGGAGCGGATCCCCTACAAGACCGTCGGCACCCTCGGCCAGGACGGGCTGATCGGCCCGGCCGAACTGCGCTACGTGGCCGGCAGCTCCACCCTGACCACGGACAACTACGACGGCCGGGGCAAGACGTACGGCTGGTCGGTGCCCGAGGAGCAGAAGAACGCCTTCCTGCTCCTGCTGGTCGTCATCGGCTGTGTGGTGCTGCTGCTCCCGGTGCTGGTCTTCATCGCGACCGCCGTCCGCTTCGGCGGCGAGCAGCGCGACCGGCGGCTCGCCGCGCTCCGGCTGGTCGGCGCGGACACCGCGATGACCCGGCGGATCGCGGCCGGCGAGTCCCTCGCGGGGGCGCTGCTCGGACTCGCCACCGGCGGCGTCCTCTTCGCCGTCGCCCGGCAGTTCTCCGGCACCGTGAAGTTCTGGGACGTCAACGCCTTCCCGTCCGACGTGTCCCCGATGCCCTGGCTCGCCGCCCTGATCGTCGGCGCGGTGCCGGTCGCCGCCGTCGCGGTCACCCTCTTCGCCCTGCGCGAGGTCGCGATCGAGCCGCTCGGCGTCGTCAGGACTGCGACCCCGCGCCCCCGCCGCCTGGCCTGGCGGCTGGTGCTCCTGCTGGCCGGAGCGGCGCTCCTGGTCCCGTCCGTCTCGGGCGTACGGATCGAGCAGACGGAGATCGACACGGCCTGGATCGCGGGCGGCGCCACCCTGGCCCTGATCGGCCTCACCACGCTGCTGCCCTGGCTGGTGGAGGCCCTGGTGAAGCGGCTGCACGGCGGCCCGGTGGCCTGGCAGCTGGCCGTCCGCAGGCTCCAGCTGAGCAGCAGCGCGGCCGCCCGCACGGTCAGCGGCATCGTCGTCGCGGCGACCGGGGCCATTGCCCTGTCGATGCTGTTCCAGGCGATGCAGAACGACTTCATGCGGCCGACCAACCAGGACACCGCCCGCGCCCAGATGCAGACCAGGGTCCGCGCCCACGACGGCGGCACGGCCCGGGTGATGATCGAGAAGCTGGCCGAGACCAAGGGCGTCACCGGGGTCTCCGGCGTGATCGAGTCCACCGTGTGGCGGCCCGGACCGCTGCCGAAGAGCGGGGACGCCGGCCCCATCACCTCGGTCCTCGTCGGCGACTGCGCCTCCCTGAAGGAGCTCGCCACGCTGCCCTCCTGCACGGACGGCGACGTCTTCGTCGCCCTCACGCACGGCAAGGGCGGGCCCGACGACGCCTGGGTGATGGGGACCGCGAAGCCGGGCGCCACGGTGAACCTGCGCGAGGTGGCCCGCCACCGGGCCGGACCGCCGCCCACCTGGCGCATCCCGTCCTCCGCCCGCGTGGTGGACTCGCGGCTCGACCCCATGGGCCTGACGCAGTTCGGGGTGCTCGCCACCCCGAAGGCGCTCGACGCGGCCCGGCTCGACGACCCCGTGGCCAACGTCATGATCCGGATCGATCCGGCGGTGCCGGACGCCCCCGAGCACGTACGCAACACGGTCGCCGCCCTCGATCCGCTGACCCGCGTCGACACCCTGCACGACATGGAGCGCGACGCGCAGTACTCCAGCGTCCGCACCGGGATCCTGGTGGGCGCCACGCTGACCATGCTCCTCGTGGCGGCCTCGCTCCTGGTCACCACCCTGGAGCAGTTGCGCGAGCGCAGGCGGCTGCTCTCCTCGCTGGTCGCCTTCGGCACCCGGCGCAGCACGCTCGGCTGGTCGGTGCTGTGGCAGACGACGGTGCCGATCGTTCTCGGGCTCGCCCTCGCGGTGGCCGGCGGACTCGGCCTCGGCGCGGTGCTCCTGCGGATGATCGGCAAGCAGGTCGAGGACTGGTTCGTCTTCCTGCCGGTGGCCGGTGTCGGCGCGGCGCTCATCGCCGCGGTGACCCTGCTGAGCCTGCCGCTGCTGTGGCGCCTGATGCGCGCCGACGGGCTCAGGACGGAGTAGCCCCCTCCTCGCCCGTCACCCGTACGGGCAGCCCCCGCATCGCCTCGCGCAGCGCGCCCGCCAGTTGGCCGAACTCGGACTGGCGGGCCGCGCCCGTGCGCATGGCGAGGGCGATCCGGCGGGACGGGGCCGGGGCGGCGAAGCAGCCGGTGTGCAGGGCCGTGTTGCGGGCCGTCTCGACCGTGACCGCCGTGCGCGGCAGCAGGGTCACGCCGAGGCCGCCCGCGACCAGCTGCACCAGCGTCGACAGGCCGGCCGCGGTGGTGGTGACCGGCGCCCCCTCCGTACGGCCGGCCTCCCGGCAGATGTCGAGGGCCTGGTCGCGCAGGCAGTGCCCCTCGTCCAGGAGCAGCAGCTTGAGCTCCTTGAGGGCCTCGCGCGGGATGTCCGCGCGCCCGGCGAGCGGATGCCCCTCGGGGGCGACCAGGACGAAGTCCTCGTCGAAGAGGGGGAGTTCGGTGACCCCGGGGGCGCCAAGCGGCACCGCGAGCAGCAGCAGGTCGAGCCGCCCGGCGGCCAGCCCTTCGAGCAGCGAGGAGGTCTGCTCCTCGTGCACCTGGAGGTCGAGCTCCGGGTAGCGGGTGTGGACCAGGCGCAGCACGGTCGGCAGCAGGTACGGGGCGACCGTCGGGATGACGCCGAGCCGCAGCACGCCCGTGAACGGGGCCTGCGCCGCCTCGGCCTCCTCCATCAGCTCGCCGACCGCGTCGAGCACGGCCCCGGCCCGTACCGCGAGCCGCTCCCCCGCGGGCGAGAGCAGTACCTTTCGCGTCGTACGCTCAAGGAGCTGGACACCGAGTGCCTCTTCGAGGGCCGAAACCGCGCCCGAGAGGGCGGGCTGGCTCATGCCGATGGCCGCCGCCGCGTCCCGGAAGTGGAGGTGCTCCGCGACCGCCGCGAAGGCTCTGAGCTGGGACAGGCTGGGTTGCTTCACACGCCGGACCGGAATCACTGATAACCACCTTCGATCAACGTGAGCCAGTCTAGCTATTTCACTGATCAATGCACTCCGTGCCATGCTGGGGATCCGTCCAACCCCTCACGGAAGACCTCAAAAGGGACCCTTCCGAACTGCAAGGAGAGCGCGTGCTCACTGTCGGTGACCAGTTCCCCACCTACGACCTGACCGCCTGCGTGTCGCTGGAGAGCGGCAAGGAGTTCGAGCAGATCGACCACAAGTCCTACGAGGGCAAGTGGCGTGTGGTGTTCTTCTGGCCGAAGGACTTCACCTTCGTCTGCCCCACCGAGATCGCCGCCTTCGGCAAGCTGAACGACGAGTTCGCCGACCGTGACGCCCAGATCCTCGGCGTCTCCGGTGACTCCGAGTTCGTGCACCACGCCTGGCGCAAGGACCACGCCGACCTGCGTGACCTGCCCTTCCCGATGCTCGCCGACTCGAAGCACGAGCTCATGAGCGACTGCGGCGTGCGCGGCGAGGACGGCTTCGCCCAGCGCGCGGTCTTCATCGTGGACCCGAACAACGAGATCCAGTTCACCATGGTGACCGCCGGCTCCGTCGGCCGTAACCCCAAGGAGGTCCTGCGGGTGCTGGACGCCCTGCAGACCGACGAGCTGTGCCCGTGCAACTGGAACAAGGGTGAGGACACCCTCGACGCCGGCGCGCTCCTGGCCGGTGAGTGAGCATGGCGCTCGATGAGCTGAAGGCCGCCCTCCCGGACTTCGCCAAGGACCTGAAGCTGAACCTCGGCTCGGTCATCGGCAACAGCGACCTCCCGGAGCAGCAGCTCTGGGGCACGGTGCTGGCCTGCGCCATCGCCTCGCGTTCGCCGAAGGTGCTGAAGGAGCTGGAGCCCGAGGCTCAGGCCAACCTGAAGCCCGAGGCGTACCAGGCCGCCAAGTCGGCCGCCGCGATCATGGCGATGAACAACGTCTTCTACCGGACCCGGCACCTGCTGTCGGACCCGGAGTACGGCAACCTGCGCGCCGGTCTGCGGATGAACGTCATCGGCAACCCGGGCGTCGAGAAGGTCGACTTCGAGCTGTGGTCGCTGGCCGTCTCCGCGATCAACGGCTGCGGCCAGTGCCTGGACTCGCACGAGCAGGTCCTGCGCAAGGCCGGGGTCAGCCGCGAGGTGATCCTGGAGGCCGTGAAGATCGCCTCGGTCATCCAGGCGGTCGGCGTCACGCTGGACGCCGAGGCGGTCCTGGCCGAGTAAGGCCCGGTCCACCACAGAGCGACACGAAGGGCCCCGGGGCGCAGCACGCCCCGGGGCCCTTCGGTCATTTCTTGAGCGCCGCCATCAGCGCCTGCATGTCCTCGACGAGATACGTACGGGTCGCGGCCGGATCCAGCCGGGGCGGCTCGGGCGGCGGGCCGGTGCCCTCGTACGACAGGCTCGCGGAGACCGAGAGCTCGATCTCCGCCTGCCCGTCCAGGACCCGCAGCTTCATCCCGCCGAAGCCGCCGCCGTCGGAGAACCAGGCGGTCTCCCCGACACCGGAGACCCGGTCGCCGCCGCCCTCCAGCGGGTCGTTCATCAGGGCCTCGAACTCGGGCCCCGGATCCGTGACCCGGTGCAGGGTGTAGGTGACCGACACCTCGTAGGGGACCGGCTTCCCCTCCAACGGCACCATGCACTGCGCCCGGAAGAGGGCCGGCTGCTCGACGGTGATCGGGTTGGTCGTCTCGCCCCTGCTCCCGAAGGCCGAGGCCAGCCCCGCCAGCTTGGCCCGGTCGCACGGGTCCACGCCCAGCCGGTAGCCGCCGAGGTCCGGGCCCCGGTCCTCGCCGTGCTTCTCGTACGCGACGAGCCCGGCGCCCCACACCGCCGAGGCGGCGACCGCCCCGCCGACCGCCCACAGCCAGGGGCGGTGGGGCCGGGGCCCGCTCGGCTCGAACGGGACGGGCTCCAGGGCGTCCGGGAACTCCGTACCGCCGACCAGCTCCGGCTCCGAGATCATCCGTCCGCCCTCTCGACCGAGCCCGGCGCCGGGGTGGGGGCGACCTCGTGGGCGGTGGCACCGCGCGGCTCGGGCGAGGCGCGCAGGGCCTGTTCATGGCTGTACGCGCGCAGATAGCCGACCACCGTGTTGGCGACGGCGACCAGCGGGACGGCGACGACGGCGCCGCCGATGCCCGCGGTCAGTCCGCCGGCCGCGACCGCGAGGACCACCGCGAGGGGGTGCACCCGTACGGCCCGGCCGAGGATGAACGGCTGGAGGACATGGCCCTCGATCTGCTGGACGGCGAGCACCACCACGATCACCATCAGGGCGGTGAAGACCCCGTTGGTGACCAGCGCGACGACGACCGCCAGGGCGCCGGAGAGCACGGCGCCGACCATCGGGATGAAGGCGAAGAGGAAGATGAAGACGGCGAGCGGCACCGCCATCGGCACATCGAGGAAGTAGAGCCCGAGGCCGATGAAGACGGCGTCGATCAGGGCGACGAGCACCGTGCCGCGGACGTACGCGGTGAGGGTGCGCCAGGCGCGCGGACCGGCTCCGGCGACGCCGGGCCTGGCCTGCGCGGGCACCAGCTTCAGCGTCCACTCCCAGACCTTCTTCCCGTCGTGGAGGAGGAAGAGGGTGGAGAACATGGCGAGCAGGATGCCGGTCATCGCCTCGACGATCACGGTCACGCCCTGGAGTCCGGCGGAGGTGATCTGCTCGGCGTTGGCGCCGATGGTGTCGCTGAGGTTCTTGGCGATGTCGTTGATCTGCGACTCGGTCACATGGAACGGACTGTCGAGCAGCCAGCGCTTGAGGTCGTCGATGCCGGTCCTGACCTGGTCGGACAGGTTGTCGATGTTGTCCATCACCTGCCAGACCACGAACCAGCCGACCAGGCCCATCACGACGAAGCCGGAGACGGCGGTGACGGCGGTGGCCAGGGCGCGGGGCAGGCCCTTGCGGCGCAGCAGGGCGACGGTGGGCTGGAGCAGCGCGGTGATGAGGAGGGCGGCGACGAAGGCGAGCACGACCAGCTGGACGGAGCTGATCACCTTCATCAGCACCCAGACCGTGCCGGCCAGGACGAGCAGCCGCCAGCCGGCCTCGGCGGCGACCCGCATGCCCCACGGGATCGCGGCGACGGGGTCGGGCCGGGCGGCGACGGCGGGCGCGTAGGCGGGCGGCGCCGGGACGGAGGCGGCGGCCTCCTGGGCCGCGGCGGTGTCCTCGGCCTTGCCCGTGTCCGTGTCCGTGTCCGGGTACGGGCGCGGGGCCGTGACCGGGTCCGCGACGGCCACGGCGACGGCCACCGGCGCGGGTCCCGAGGCGGGGGCGTACGCCGGGGCGTCCGGGACGGCGTACGGCGAGCCCAGTGGCTCCTCGCGTTCGGCCTCCGCGCGGCGCTCGTCAAGGCGCTCGCCCATGCGGCTGACGCTCGCGCCCAGCCGGTTCAGCCATCCTGGCAGTCTCGACATGCTCTTTCCCTCTCCCCCTCCGAACCCCCGAACCTACACGCACGCAGCCCCCCACCGTAGGACGGCGAGGGGCTGCGCGAAGTTGAGCGGTGCCGGTACTAGTACCAGCGGTTGGCCTGCCAGAAGGACCAGGCGCCGCAGGGGCTGCCGTAGCGGCCGTCCATGTAGCTCAGGCCCCACTTGATCTGGGTGGCGGGGTTGGTCTGCCAGTCGGCGCCGGCCGTCGACATCTTCGAGCCGGGGAGCGCCTGGACCAGACCGTAGGCGCCCGAGCCCGCGTTGACGGCCCGGTAGTTCCACCCGGACTCGTGGTCCACGATGTTGCTGAAGCACTGGAACTGGTCGGCCGGGATCATCTGGCGAGCCATCGCCTTGACCTCGGAGACGCTGTACGAGCCCTGGGCGGCGAAGCTGGTGGCGTCGCGCACGGCGGAACGGCTGGCGCGCTCGGCCTCGGCGGCCTTGTCCTTGCGCTCCTGCTCGGCCTTGTCGGCGGCCTTCTTCTTGGCCTCGGCGTCCTTGGCGGCCTGCACGCGGGCGGCTTCCTCGGCGGACTTGCGCACGAGGGAGTCGGCGGCGGCGGCCTGCACGTCGGCCTGCTCCGCGAGGGAGGAGACCTGTACCTGGGCCTGCTCGCCCGCGGGAATGTCCGCGAGCAGCGTGGTGTCGGCCGCGGTGGCCTCGAAGTTGTCGTCCGAGGGCTGCGCGACATTGCCCGACGCAACGCCGACGACGGCGCCTACAGTGGTGACCGCAGTGGCCGAAGCCACCGCGAATCCCCGGACCGAGATCCGGCTCACACGGTTTCCTTCCAGCATCGCCCGCGCAGGTGACCAAGCGGGCGAAATCGTGCCCCTCGCGCTGGTCTCCGAACTGCTGGGTCACAGAAGACACGGGCCCGTGGTGCTGTGGGCGGCATACGGCTGACGGCTGTTCAGTTGTGTGGTGCCGCACCCCTGAGGGTGCACCTGTGCCGTATGCGGGGCCTGACGGAAGCAAGACTCTGCCGGACGCCGACACCGCAAGGCAATTCCGTACTGCGTGTGAAAGCTCACACCTGAACAGGTGCACGGGTTTTGGCCGATACGGCGGACAACGCGGCGCCGCCCGGCTAAGCTCCTGCGCTTTGCCGGGCGGCGCCAACTGCGGTGCGTTTCAGGTCAGATCTGCCCGTCCTCCAGCATTTCGGTCACGAGCGCGGCGATCTGCGAGCGCTCGGAGCGGGTGAGCGTGACGTGCGCGAAGAGCGGATGCCCCTTCAACTTCTCGACCACGGCGACGACTCCGTCGTACCGGCCGACCCGCAGGTTGTCGCGCTGGGCGACGTCATGGGTCAGGACCACCCGGGAATTCGCCCCGATCCTGGACAGAACGGTCAGCAGGACGTTCCGCTCCAGGGACTGGGCCTCGTCCACGATGACGAACGCGTCGTGCAGCGAGCGGCCCCGGATGTGGGTGAGCGGCAGCACCTCCAGCATGCCCCGGCCGAGCACCTCCTCGATCACGTCCCGGCCCGCCACGGACGAGAGGGTGTCGAAGACCGCCTGCGCCCAGGGGCTCATCTTCTCGGCCTCGGTGCCCGGCAGATAGCCGAGCTCCTGGCCGCCGACCGCGTACAGCGGACGGAAGACCATCACCTTCTGGTGCTGACGGCGCTCCAGGACCGCCTCAAGGCCCGCGCAGAGCGCGAGCGCCGACTTGCCCGTGCCGGCCCGGCCGCCCATCGAGACGATGCCGACGTCCGGGTCGAGCAGCAGGTCGAGCGCGATCCGCTGCTCGGCGCTGCGGCCGCGGATCCCGAAGACCTCCCGGTCGCCCCGGACCAGCCGTACGCCGCCGTCGGCCGCGACCCGGCCCAGCGCCTTGCCGCGCTCGGACTGGAGGACCAGACCGGTGTGCACGGGCAGCTCGGCCGCCTCGGGCACGTACAGCGTCTCCTGGTCGTAGAGGATGTCGACCTGGTCGGCGGAGAGGGCCAGCTCGGACATCCCGGTCCAGCCGGAGTCCGTGATGGCGAGCTCCGCCCGGTACTCCTCGGCGAGGAGGCCGACCGAGGACGCCTTGATGCGCAGCGGCAGGTCCTTGGAGACGACCGTGACGTCGTACCCCTCGGCCTGGAGGTTGCGCGCGACGGCGAGGATCCGGGAGTCGTTGTCCCCCAGCCGGTAGCCCGCCGGGAGGACGCCGGGGTCCGAGTGGTTCAGTTCGACGCGGAGCGTGCCGCCCAGCTCCCCGATGGGGAGGGGGGCGTCGAGGCGTCCGTACCGGACCCGGAAGTCGTCGAGGAGGCGCAGGGCCTGCCGGGCGAAGTAGCCGAGCTCGGGGTGGTGCCTCTTGGCCTCCAGCTCGGTGACGACGACGATCGGGAGCACGACCTCGTGCTCCTCGAAGCGGGACATCGCGCCCGGGTCGGCCAGCAGGACGCTGGTGTCGAGAACATAGGTGCGCCTGTCGGACAAGCGGCGCTTAGTGCTGGTCACCACGGAAGGACAGACCCCCTTCGAGCACCCCGGTCAGATCGGGGTGCGACGGCTCCGCCCACGGTGGAGCCGCCGTCGCTGCGGAATGGGACCGGGCTCAGGCCGCGATGCGCGGGCCGAGCTCCGGCCCTCCGCGTCGTCCGTACATGTCCTGCACGGTCGTCCTGGTGCAAAGGGCCTCCCGGGTGGCGGTCTCCGTGCCGCTCACTTCACCAGGGATATGCCCTCCCGCACGCGCCGTCATGCCAGGGCATATGACGGCGTGTTCATGAACGACCGGTGACGGGAGGTGAAGGGGATGCCGGTGGTGCCTCAGGAACCGAAGCGGCGGTGCCGGGCCGCGTAGTCGCGCAGCGCGCGCAGGAAGTCGACCTTGCGGAAGGCCGGCCAGTGCACTTCGCAGAAGTAGTACTCGGAGTGCGCGCTCTGCCACAGCATGAATCCGGACAGGCGCTGCTCGCCGCTGGTACGGATCACCAGGTCGGGGTCGGGCTGGCCGCGGGTGTAGAGGTGCTCGGAGATGTGCTCGACGTCGACGATCTCCGCGAGCTCCTCGAAGCTGGTGCCCTTCTCCGCGTGCTCCAGGAGCAGCGAGCGGACCGCGTCCGCGATCTCCTGGCGGCCGCCGTAGCCCACCGCGACGTTCACGAGTATCCCCGTGTTGTCGTGGGTGGCCTGCATGGCCTCCTTCAGCACGGACTGGGTGCGGGCGGGCAGGAGGTCCATGGTGCCCACGTGGTGCACCCGCCAGCGGCCGTCGGCGGCGATGGCCCGGACCGCGTCCTCGATGATCCCGAGCAGCGGGACCAGCTGCTCCTCGGGGCGGTTCAGGTTGTCGGTGGACAGCATCCAGAGGGTGACGACCTCGACGTCCGTCTCGGAGCACCAGCCGAGCAGTTCCTGGATCTTGTCCGCGCCGGCCTTGTGACCCTGCTCGGGGGTGCCGCCGGATGCCTTGGCCCAGCGGCGGTTGCCGTCGAGGATGACACCGATGTGCTTGGGCACCTGGGCGTGGTCGAGTCGGCCTTCCACCCGGCGTGCGTACAGCCCGTACACCAGGTCACGCAGGTTCACCGTTCTTTACCCCTCCATGAGTGTCGGCCCCCCGAAGCCGCCACATTACTGCGCACGGGTCACGGGCTCCCAGCCCGGGACTGTCACAAGTACGTGATAAGGAGAGATACGTGACTGATTCCCCCCTGTACCGCGCCGCCGCGAACCGCTACGACTCCATGGAGTACCGCCGCACCGGCCGCAGCGGGCTCAAGCTGCCCGCGATCTCCCTCGGCCTGTGGCACAACTTCGGCGACGACCGCACCCTCGACTCCCAGCGCGCGATCCTGCGCCGCGCCTTCGACCTGGGCGTGACCCACTTCGACCTGGCGAACAACTACGGCCCGCCGCCCGGCTCCGCCGAGCTGAACTTCGGCAAGATCTTCGCGCAGGACTTCGCGCCCTACCGGGACGAGCTGATCGTCTCGACCAAGGCGGGCTACGAGATGCACCCCGGGCCGTACGGCGAGTGGGGCTCCCGCAAGTACCTGATGTCGTCGCTCGACGCCTCCCTGAAGCGGATGGGCCTCGACTACGTCGACATCTTCTACTCGCACCGCTTCGACCCGCACACCCCGCTGGAGGAGACGATGGGGGCGCTCGCCTCCGCCGTCCAGCAGGGCAAGGCGCTGTACGTGGGCGTCTCCTCGTACACCGCCGAGCAGACCGCCGAGGCCGCGCGGATCCTCAAGGAGATGGGCGTCCCGGCCCTGATCCACCAGCCCTCGTACTCGATGATCAACCGCTGGACCGAGGACGACAACCTGCTCGACACGCTGGAGGCGGCCGGCATGGGCTGCATCTCCTTCGTGCCGCTGGCGCAGGGGCTGCTCACCAACAAGTACCTGAAGGGCATCCCGGAGGGCTCGCGGGCCACCCAGGGCAAGTCCCTCGACCCGAACCTGCTCTCCGGCGAGGTGCTGCGCCGGCTGCGCGGTCTCGCGGACATCGCCGAGCGGCGCGGGCAGTCGCTCGCGCAGCTCGCGCTGGCCTGGGTGCTGCGGGACGAGCGGATGACCTCGGCGCTGATCGGCGCGTCGAGCGTGGCCCAGCTGGAGGAGAACATCGCGACCCTCGCCGGCGCTCCGCTGTCGGACGAGGAGCTGAAGGAGATCGACTCCTTCGCCGTCGACACCGAGGGCGCCAACATCTGGGCCGGCCGGGGCTGACGTACCCCCGGGGGGCATCGGCGCCGAGCCGGGGCCCGGCGGGGCGCGGAGAAAAGAAAAACGGGCCGGTCCGTGGGGGGGATACGGACCGGCCCGAGGGGGGGTTTCCACCATAACCCTTCATTAGTGTTGCTGCGCGCCACGTGCGCCGCCCGGAGTGTCGCGGATTCGCCGGAGGCCAAGCGGCACAAGGGCTGTGGGGATCTGTGGCGGGTTTGCGCCCGGGCATGGCGGCGGAATCGGTACCTCCGACGGGGGACCCCCGCGCCGAGTCGCCCGGTTGACGCGGTCGCGCAGGTCAGGACGGGGTACGCGGGGTCCGCGCGCGGTGCAGCAGGGTGATGCCGTCACGGCGGGCGACGAGCTCGTAACCGTGCAGGCGGCGCGCGTCCCGGAGCTCGGCGAGCTGCTGGGGCAGCGGGTAGGGCCAGTGCCCCGGCTTGTACGGCCAGGCCTCCGGGGCCTGGTCGTCGTGGATGATCCACTCCGCGGTCGGCGGCGGGAGATCCTCCCGGGGGTACGAGTAGAGCCGGCCGCCGACCGGGAAGCTGGGGAAGAGGACGACGGCGCAGCGCGAGGTGAGCTGGGGGGCGAGCCGGTTGGACGCGGCGACGGTGGCCCCGTCGGGGATCTCGTCGAGCAGCGCGCGGGCGGCCCGCAGATGCCCGGTGGTGTGCCAGGTGGCCCGCTGGGCGAGCTGGGCCAGCGGGAACGAGGGCAGCAGCACCGCCGTCACGGCGAGCACGGTGGCGAGCGGGGCGCGGAGCCTGCGCGGGTCGGTCTCCCGGCCGAGGACGTCCACGAGTCCGGCGAAGACGATCGGCATGAGGATCGCGCTGTAGTGGAAGGCGGTCCCCCAGTGGAAGCCGTTCTCCGAGGCCATCCGCCAGGCGAGGGTGGGCAGCGCGATCAGCGTGAGCGGGGAGCGCAGGGCGAGCAGCGCGGACGGGGCGAGGACGAGCACGAGGGTGGTGGCCTTCGTCTCGGGGCGCAGCAGGTCGAGCGGGGCGTGGGCGAGGGCGCCGAGGAGCGAGCCGTGGGCCGCGGCGAGGTTGCCGCCGTGGGCGTAGCCGCCGGTGGGATCGAGGGCGGGCAGCAGGACCTTGATCTCCAGGAGCGAGCCGAGCAGGCCCGCGGCGGCGGTGCCGAGGCCGAGCCGGAGCGCGCGCCGGCCCCCTTTGAGGGCGATGTAGCCGCCGACGGCGGCGAGGGTAAGGCCCAGGTCCTCCTTGACCAGGAGCAGGGGGGCGGCCCAGCCGACGGCGGTCCGCCAGCGCTGCCGGCCGAGCGCCTCCAGGGAGAAGGCGAGCAGGGGTACGGCGAGCGCGACCTCGTGGAAGTCGAAGGCGGCGGCGGAGGCGACGCCCCAGCTCAGCCCGTATCCGGCGGCGACGACATGGGCGGCGCGGCGGCCGAGCGCGCGGGCGGCCCAGCGGGCGAGCGGGACGACGGCGAGCGCGAGCAGCGCGGACTGGGCGACGAGCAGGGTGAGCGGCGAGGGCCAGAGGCGGTAGAGCGGGGCGAGGGCGGCGAGCAGGGGGTGGAAGTGGTCGCCGAGGAGGTTGAAGCCCTCGCCGCGCAAGGGGGCGACGGGGGCGCGGAGTTCGGCGTAGGCGCGGACGGCCTGCTCGAAGATGCCGAGGTCGTATCCGGTGGTGCGCATGAGCTGGTGGCGGCGTACGGCGACGGTCGAGTAGAGCAGGCAGAGGGCGAGGGCCCAGGTCCAGGGCAGGGCGGCCGGGCGCCGGTACCAGGGGGTGGGGGCGGAACGCTCCGGCCCTCGCCTGCCTGACGCCGGTTTGTCAATGATTGTCCGCATATGGGGTGATGCTAGGGAGTCCCTTCAGGGGGCGGCGGTGAACGCGCCGAGGAGCAGCCCGAGGAGGGCGCCGCCGAGCATGAAGGGGCCGAACGGGATCGCGGAGCCGCGGCCCGCCCGCCGGGCGAGGACGAGCCCGAGGCCGTACAGCGAGCCGAGCAGGAAGCCCGCGAAGGCCCCCGCGAACAGGACGCCCCACCCGTACCAGCCGAGGGCGGCGCCGAGCGGGACGGCCAGCTTCACGTCGCCGAAGCCCATGCCGTCCGGGTGGACCAGGAAGAGCAGCAGATAGCCGCCGCCGAGGACGAGCGCGCCCAGCAGGGCGTGCGCCCAGGATCCCGCCGCGTACGGCAGGAGCGCGGCGCCCGCGAGCAGCAGCGGCAGCGCTCCGGCGAGCGGCAGGGTGAGCCGGTCGGGCAGCCGGTGGACGCGCACGTCCACCCAGGCGAGCAGGGTCCCGAAGGGCGCGACGAGCAGCCACACCACCAGCTCGGGCCGCGGCCCCCCGGCCGCCGCGGCGAGCGCCGCGCAGGCCAGCGCGGTGAGCAGCGGCGCGGCGGCGGGCACGGCGGTGGTGGCGCACCCGCCCCGCCCCGGGCCACCCAGCCAGCCCCTGCCCGGACCAGTGAAGGGGTGCCCGGCGGGACAGCGGTCGCGCCAGGGCTCGTCGGCGGCGACGGAGAGCCGGTACGCGGCCCGGGGGACGAGACGGCCGACTGCCCCGCCCCACAGGGCGGCGGCGACGACGAGAGCGATCCAGGGGGCGTCCACGGAGCGACCCTAGGGCCTAGGGTCGGGGCCATGGGGTGGACTTCTGGTCGCGGGGCCTGGCGGGACGGGGCGGGGCTGCTGATCGTGCCGGGGGGCGGGGAGGTGCCGCTGGATATCGCCGCTTCCTATAAGGCACGGCGGCGGGGGCTGCTCGGGCGGGACGGGATCGCGGGCGCGATGCTCCTCACCCCGGCCAACAGCGTGCACACCTTCGGCATGCGCTTCACCATCGACGTCGCCTATCTGGACCGCTCGCTGACCGTCCTCGACGTGGTGACCATGCGCCCGGGCCGCCTGGGCCTGATCCGCCCGCGCGGCCGGCACGTCCTGGAGGCGGCGGGCGGCGCGATGGCGGGGTGGGGGCTGCGGCGGGGCGTGCGGGTCACGGTGGACCGGAGCCCAGCAGGGTGAACGCGCCGTAGACCGCCGAGCCGAGGGCGAGGACCGCGAGGATCGGCACGGCGGTACGGGTCCGCAGCCGGGCCAGGGCCACGGCGGGCGGCAGGAGGAGGCCGAACGCGGGCATCATCAGGCGCGGCCGGGAGCCGAAGTAGGCGGCGCCGACCAGGGAGATCACGACGACCGTGAGCGAGTAGACGAGCAGCGGGAGCGGCTGGCGCTGCCGTACGCACAGGGCGGCCAGCCAGCCCAGCAGGCCGAGCGCGGCGCACAGGCCGAGGGCGGCGGGCCAGGGCAGTCCGGCGATGAAGCGGGCGAGGGCGACACCGCCGTCGATGGAGTTGCCCCAGGCGGCCTGGACGTCGAAGTAGGCCGTCGCGCTGCCCTGCCGGAGGCCGACGTAGACGATGTACGCGAGCCAGCCGAGCGGCGCGAGCAGCGCGCCCGCCACGACGGGGGCCCGCAGCCGGCGCTCCCGTACGACCGTGACCAGGGCGGTGATCCCGATCGCGGCGATCAGCGCGGCGGCGGTCGGCCGGGTGAGCCCGGCGAACACGCACAGCGCGCCCGCGAGGATCCAGCGCCCGCGCAGCACGGCGAGGACCGACCAGGCGGCGAGCGCGGTGAAGAGGGTCTCGGTGTACGCCATCGACTGCACGAACGCGGTCGGGTACACGCCCCACAGCACGGCGAGCACGACCCCGGCGCGCTTCCCGGCCACATGCGCGCCGACCGCGTAGATGCCCCAGGCGGCGGCGAGCGAGGCGGCCCAGGAGACGAGCAGCCCGGCGGTGGGCACGTCGACGGGGAGGACGGTGGAGACGGCCCGTTCGAGCGCGGGGAAGAGGGGGAAGAAGGCCAGGTCGGCGTGGACGCCGCCGTCGGGCAGGGTGACCTGGTAGCCGTATCCGTGCTCGGCGATCCTGGTGTACCAGACCGCGTCCCAGCGCCCCATGAGCCGGTGCAGCCCGTCCTTGCCGGTGGCCGCCGCGACGACGGCGAGCGCGGCGAGACCGAGCAGACGGGTGGCGGCGTAGCCGCCGAGGGCGGCCCAGGGCGGGGCGGGGGTGGTGCGGGACATGCGCTCGATTATGTCCGGCGCCTCCGCGCTCCCAGCGGCTAGCCCAGGGGGCGGATCCTCAGGAACTTCGCCGAGAGGGCCGGGCCGAGCTGCCCGGCGATCTCGTGGCCGGGCTCCGGCGGGGAGGGCAGGTCGCCCAGGAACGAGGTGACGATCACCTCGTCGATGCCGAGGACGCCCCGGCAGCACTGCTCCTCCAGGAAGTCCAGGGTGCGACGCCAGCGGTCCTGGTCCTCCAGGAAGGAGCTGACCGTGCCCTGGACCACGTCCCAGAAGAAGACGTGGGGCAGGACATCGCCCTGTGTGAAGACGTGCGACTCGTACGCGTCCCGGAACTCGGGGACGCGGGCGACGAGGTCGCTGACCAGTTGGACACTCGCGGTCGTGGTCGTCATCGGCTGCCCATTTCGGACGTCGAAAGCGCTCTGTAGCTGTTGCTCTTCCGACCAGCATGCTCCTCCTGAAGTGCCCCGTCCCGTCACTTTTGCGCTTTCCTGACGACGTCTTATGACGGGTTTTCCACAGGGGGTGCGAAAGATCCCCCATCCGTGGATCCTTGCGCATATGTACGAGTTGGTGAGACTCGCCAGGGGCGGGGTGCTGCTCACGGTGTGGGCGCTCGCCGCGGGCTGGCCGCGGGGCCGGGCGGCTGCGCGGGGACGGGTGGCAGCGGATCTGCCGGGGCGCGTGGGCGGTCCCGGGGAAGGAGGTGGACTGGAGGGTGCGGGCGGGCGCGGTCCAGCTGCTCCGCCCCGACCTTGTATGCAGTCACCGCACGGCGGCGGCAGTGCACCGGATCGAGCTGCTGACGGAGGGGCCTGCGCCACTGGAGTTCACGGCGCGCGGAGGCGGGGCTTCCGCCGGCTGGATACGGGTGTACGGGAGCGCCTGTCTGACGGACCGTGACCGGGTGGTGCGGCGCGGGCTGCGGGTGACGCGCCCGGCGAGGACGGTCGCCGACCTGATACGGGCCGCCGCCACGCGCGAGGCGGCGGTGGTGGTCGCGGACTCGGCGCTCTCCCGCCGCTTCGTGGCGGGCCTGCGCCGGGAGCCGGTCGTGGGCCGGGAGGAGCTGGCCGAGGCGCTGGCGGTGCCGCGCCGCCCGGGCGGCCCTCGGGCCCGGGGCTGGCTGCCGCTGGCCGAGCCCGGGTCGGGCTCGCCCGCCGAGACGGTCGCGCGGCTGCGGATGCGGGACGCGGGCCTGTTCCCGGAGACGCAGCCCGCACTCCGCACGGCCGCGGGCCGCCCGCTGCACCCGGACTTCTACTTCCGCGCCGCGGGCCTGGCCGTCGAGATCGAGGGCTTCGCCTTCCACGGCACCCGCCAGGCCCACGAACGGGACGTCCAGCGCTTCAACGAGCTCCAGAACTGTCCGGGCGTACGACGGGTGCTGCGCTTCACGGCACGCGAGGTGTTCGAGCACCCTGAGCGGATGACGACGACGATCCGGGAGGCACTGGGGGCACTCGGCGCCCCGTGACGCCGCCCGCCGTCACCCGGCGCCGCCCGGGGCGGTGGTCCGGGGGAAGGAGACCTCGACGCGGCGGTTCTTCTTGCGGCCCTCCTCGCTGGAGTTGTCGGCGATCGGGTAGTCCTCGCTGTAGCCGCGGATGTCGAAGGTCGTCCCCGGGTCGAGGTTCTTCGCCAGTTCCTGCTGCACGGCGTCGGCGCGCTTCTTGGAGAGGGTGAGGCCGTGCTCGTACGACCCGAGGTTGTCGGTGAAGCCGAAGACGCGGACGCGGCCGGAGCCCTGCTTGTTGATCTCGGCGGCGATGGCGGCGATGCGGGCGGTGGCGGCGGGGCTCAGCTTGGCGCTGTCCTTCGCGAACAGCACCTCGGCCTGGAGCGCGAACGTCACGTCGACGTTGGTGTCCTCGCGGCGCTGCTCGCCACCCTGCTCCTCGACGATCTGCTTGATGTCGAGGATCTTCGCGGGGGCGAGGGTGGCGCCGTCGGGGAGCATGAGCGCGGGCGAGTTGGTGTCGATCGGGGGCGGCGGGGAGGCGCTGCCGGCCGCGCCCGGCGGGTCGTCGGCCCGCGCCGTCCCGACGACACCGGCGGTACCGGCGGTGCCGGAGAGCAGGACCAGGGTGGCGGTGAGAACGGCGAGTCGGCGGGATGTCGTCGTCATGGCTGCGCCCTCAGGAGAGCTTGATGGTGGCGGGGTCGAAGGTGGGGAGCTGGAGGGAGACCTCGGTGGTGGTGGGGGGTGGGGCGGGGAATTGCATGAAGACCTCCGCCGACGCCCCGGCGCCGAGGATGTCCAGTCCTGTGGTGGTCAGCGGCCGCCCGTCCGTGTCGCGCAGCACGTAGTAGCGCTTCTTCCCCTGGAGGTCCACGAGCGTGGCCCCGCCCAGGGAGTTGCCGTGCTTGAGCACCTCCGTCTCGTCGCCCCGCGTGCCCGCGGGAATGGCACGGCCCTTCTCCGAGGTGTTCTTCAACGAGCCCTTGACGGTGAGGAATCCGCCCGCGTCCCGGTCGGCCGAGGTGATGGCCAGCTGGAAGCCGTCCTGTCCCTTGAGGACGGCGATCGGCTCGGCCGGCTCCTCGGACTGGGGCTGTGTGTTCCCGCCCGCCGTCTTCTGGGGAGCCGCCGTGGTCGCCTTCGGCTTGTCCTGCTGCGCCTGCTGCGCCTCACCGCCGCAGCCGGTGAGGCCGAGGACCAGTCCGGCCGCCATGGCCACGGCGGCCACTCCTCTGCCGGCCTTCGTTGCGTGCCGCACACTCATGAGAACAGGGTCCTTCGCTCGTCAGTCGGCCAGTCGGACGGTAAAGAGCTCGGCCGCGTCGGGCAGCCTCGGGCGCTCGGGGTCGATCGTCCACGCGACGCCGTCGCAGACCAGGCCGGTGATCGGCGCCGGTTCAGGGCTCGGGGTGGGGGTCGGTTCAGGTGTGGCCGTGCCCGTCGGGTCCGGGGTCGCCGGGGGCTCGGTCGTGGGGGGCGGTGGCGGCGGGTCGGGGGGTTCGTAGGTGCAGCGGGGTTCCAGAACGGCGGTCGCCGTCGCCGAGGCGTGCCGGTCGGCCGTGCCGGGGACCACCGAGTCGCCCACGGTGCGGAGCGTGCGGATCGTCACCCGGAACCCTTCCTCGCCCGACAGGCGTACACATCCGTCGCCCCAGAGCTCGGCGTCGTTCTTCCTCGCGAACTCCGCCGCGTACCGGCACGCGGCGCCCGTCCCGTACTCCTCGCCCCGCAGATACGCGTCCCACTCGGCCGGATCGAGGATCACGTCGAGCCAGCCGTCCCGGAGCTGTTCCCTGGCGTCCTGGACTGCGGCCAGCGCGGCGGCGTCCGCCGCGGTCTGCCCGCTGTTGCGCACGACCGCCGCCTGCCCCACGGCGAAGTAGACGAACGCGAGGAAGAGCAGGGCCGCCACCACCGTGATGTACACGGGGAAGGCCTGTCCCGCCTCCGGGTCCCTGCCGGGCGGCACTACTTGATCAGTTCGGCGATCTTGTTCGAGATGGCCGTCTTGATCGAGGACCCGATGTCCGTTCCCGTGATCGCGACCACGATCGCCACCACCACCACGATGATCCCCAGGTACTCGACCGCCGTCTGCCCCCGGTCCCCGCCCCTCCTGGACCAACTCCCGGTGTGCACCCGAGCCTTGGTCAGGAGCTTCAGCAGCGCGTCGTTCATGGTGTTCCCCTCCGTGTCCGGCGACGCGGGCAGGGTACGCCGGGCGGGTGGGGTGTTCACAGGGTCCGTAGGCCCAATCACGGTGGGTAGTCATGACGCCGTCCTCGTGCCGAGCCAGGAGGCGATGGCTTCGCCGCGGGTGGTGCTGTCGAGTTTGGCGAAGATGCGGTTGATGTGGTTCTTGACGGTCTTCTCGGTGATGAAGCACGTGGCGGCGATCTGCTGGTTGGTCATGCCCGACGCGATCAGGTCCATCACCTCCGCCTCCCTCGCGCTCAGGCCGAACCGTCCGACAGGAGATTGCACTTGCGAAGTTGGATTTCTGAAGCGCAATATATTGGAGACAGTTGAGCCAGCGCCAGTGTGTGCAGTCGCACGCATGGCCCGTAAGAGATCGTCCACCGTGAACGCGCCGTGGACCAGGTGCGGGACCCCGTCCGCCGCCTCCGTCGCCGCCGCCGTGTGCGTCAGGAGCAGCACCGGGGACAGGGACGTCAGCGGGGGCAGGGGCATCGGGCCGTCCAGGACGATCAGGTCGGGGGCCGTGCGGCGGGCCGTCGTGAGCGTGTCGTGGGGGGTCCCGGTCACCGCGACGACGCGGAGGTCGGCACGGAGGGACAGGAGGGCCGTGAGGCCGGCCCGTACCACCGGGTTCGCGCTCGCCACCAGGACTCTCATCGCGGTCCTCATTCGCCCGTGATCGAGCCGAAGTCGGTGCCCGTACCGAGGAACAGGCCCGCGCCCAGCAGGATCATCGTCGCCGGGACCATCAGGGTCGTGATCACCATCGTCGCCTTGGGAACCGCCTTCGCCGCCTTGCGCCGCGCGTTCTGCGCGTCCGTGCGCCGCATGTCGTTGGCGATCTGGATCAGGGTGTCGACGATCGGCGCGCCGAGCTCCTCGCCCTGCTGGAGCGCCGTGACGAACTGCGCCACCTGCTCCGAGTCGTTGCGCCGCCGCAGTTCGTCGAAGGCCTGGCGGCGGCTGACGCCCATGTCCATCTGGCGCAGGGTGATGCGCAGTTCGTCGGCCCACGGGCCCTCGTACTTCTCGGCCACCCGCTCCAGCGCCTGGCGGAAGCCGAGCCCCGCGGAGACGACGACGGCGAGGACGTCGAGGAAGTCCGGCAGGGTGCGCTCGATCTGGTCCTTGCGGATGCGGACGGCGGACCAGATGCCGACCTCGGTCCAGAACGCGCCGAAGGCGAAGAGCAGGGCCGCGGCCAGGAACGAGCCCCTGCCCAGCATCAGCAGGCCGCCCAGCGCGCCAAGGACGCCGTAGACCGCGCGCCGGGCCCCGTACCGGTCGATCGTCAGGCCGCCCGGATTGCCCGCGAGGTCGATCCGGCGGCGCACCGAGTTGACCCGCTTGGGGCCCATCAGCCGCAGCACGGCGGGCGACCAGCGCATCCCGAGCCGGTCGACGAGCGAGTCGACGGCGCCGGTACGGGTGGCGCCGACCTCCAGGGCGAGCTGGAGGTCGGCGGGCAGCTTGGCGTCCGCGCGGTAGAGGCGGACGCCGTAGCAGGCGCCGGCGACGGAGAGCCCGGCGAGCAGGGCGAGCAGCAGTTCCACGGTCACACGCCCCTACACGTCGATCTTCGAGAAGCGGCGGATGGCCACGAAACCCACCCCGTAGAGCGCGAGGGCGATCACCACGGCCAGTTGCCCCAGGCCCGAGCCCGTCATCCGGTCCAGCGCGCCCGGCTGCATGTTGTCGATGAGCAGCAGCGAGCCGACCCCGATGACCGGCACCGCGTACGCCGTGAGGCTCACCTGCGACAGCTGGGTGCGGACCTCGCGCCGGGTCTCCTTGCGCTCCTCCAGCGTCTCGGTGAGGTTGCGCAGCGAGGAGACGACGGTGCCGCCGGCCCGGTTGGCCAGGACAAGGGTGGTGACCAGGACGACGAGTTCGCGCGACGGCAGGCGCTCGGCCAGCTCGCCGAGCGCGTCGTCCACGGAGGTGCCGACGGCGAGCTGCTGGGCGACCTTCTCCAGCTCGTCGCCGGCCGGGGCCTCCAGCTCGTCGGCGGCGAGCGAGAGCGCCATCCGCAGGGCGAGTCCGGCCTGGGTGGCGTTGGCGAGGATGCGGGAGAGCTCGGGGAGCTGATTGATGAACTTCTCGATGCGCTTCTGCCGCTGCCAGTTGAGGAAGCCCATCGCCACCCACACGCCGAGGAAACCGCAGATCGGGCCGAAGAAGGGGGACAGCAGGGCCTGGCCCACGATCCACAGCACGGCGACCGTGGCCGTCATGTACACCACGAACTCACCCGGCGTGACGTCGAGTCCCGTGGCCGAGATACGCAGTTCCAGCCTGCGCCCGAAGGCGGTACGGCGCACCCGCCGGTCGATGCCCCGGAACGGGCGGCGGCGCCCTCCCGTACCGCCCTCGCCGCCCTCGCCGGTCTGCGACAGGCGGGCGATCAGCGCGGCCCGCTGGGCGGCCCCGCTCGCGTACGTCTGGATGCCGAGCACGGCCAGGACGCAGCAGATCAGCGCCACGCCCGCGGTCAGCAGTGTCGGATTCACGTCGGCTTCCTTCCCTCTTCCTTCCCTACTTCGCTTCCCGCACGGCCAGTTGTTCGTCGTACGCGGCCACGCCGAAGGCCTGCGGGACGGGCTGTCCCGCCATGTAGAGCCGCTGGGCGACCCGGCGCGGCAGCGGGTGGTACGCGAACTCCCCGTACACCCGTCCGTCGGCCGCGAGCGGCTGTGCCCGGAAGCCGCAGACGGTGGCGAGGAGGTAGCGCTCGCGCCCGTCGGAGGCGAGGATCGCGATCTCGGTGATCCGGCGGGTGCCGTCGGGGTGCCGGGTGAGCTGCACGAGGACGTCGACGGCGCTGTTGATCTGGTCGCGCAGCGCCTCGAAGGGGACCTTGACCTCCGACATCGAGGCGAGGGTCTGGAGCCGCATGAGGGCGTCCTCGGCCGAGTTGGCGTGGACGGTGGCGAGCGAGCCGTCGTGTCCCGTGGACATCGCCTGGAGCATGTCCAGGGTCTCGCCGCCGCGGACCTCGCCGACCACGATCCGGTCGGGGCGCATCCGCAGCGAGTTGCGCACCAGGTCGCGGATGGTGACCGCGCCCCGGCCCTCGATGTTGGGCGGGCGCGCCTCCAGGCGGATGACGTGGGACTGCTGGAGCTGGAGCTCGGCGGAGTCCTCGATGGTGATGACCCGCTCGCCGTCGGGGATGAGCCCGGACAGGGCGTTGAGCAGGGTGGTCTTCCCGGTGCCGGTCGCGCCGGAGACGATGATGTTGAACTTCGCCTGGACGAGCCCGGAGAGCAGCAGCAGCATCTGCTCGTCGAGCGAGCCGAGGCCGACCATCTCGTGCAGGGTGTACGCGCGGGGGAAGCGGCGGATGGTGAGGGTGGCCCCGGTGAGGGCCAGCGGCGGGATGATGACGTTGACGCGCTCGCCGGACGGGAGCCGGGCGTCGACCATCGGATTCGACTCGTCCACCCGCCGGTTGACCGTCGACACGATCCGCTCGATGGTCTGCATCAGCTGCTCGTGCGAGGCGAAACGGAGCGGCAGGAGCTCGACCCGGCCGGCCCGCTCGATGTAGATCTGGTCGGGGCCGTTGACCATGATCTCGGTGATCGAGGCGTCTTCGAGGAGCGGTTCGAGCACGCCGAGCCCGAGTGCCTCGTCGACCACCCGGCGGATCAGCTGGGCCCGTTCGGCCGTCGACAGGACGGGGCCCTCGCGGCTGATGATGTGGCCGAGGACCCGTTCCAGGCGGGCCCGGCGCTCGGCGGCGGCGAGCGCGGACATCTCGGTGAGGTCGATCTCCTCCAGGAGCTTGGCCCGGAAGGACGCGACGAGGTGTCCGTCCTCCCGGCCGCCGCCGGCCCCGGTCTCCTCGGGGTGGCCGATACGGGACCTCAGGCTCATGGCCGGTCCTTCCGGGTCTCGTCGGGCAGGGGCATGACGGCGCTCCGCCGCACGTCGCCGAAGTGCACGAAGGGGATGAGGGAGGGGACCTTGACGACGACGGTGGCCACCCCGCCGGCCACCTTCACGCGGCTGCGGCTCGCCGCCCAGCCGCTCATCGCCGCCTTCCCCGCGACCTCCGGATCCGGTACGGAGCGGGGGTCGTCGACACTGGCCGCCCGCGCCGCCGCCCGCGCGCCCGTACCGGCCTGCTGGGCCACGTAGGCGGCGATGCCGAACTGGACGCCGACGAGACCGACGAGGAGGAGGATCGGGAGGAAGCCGAGGTACTCGATGGCGACTTGGCCCCGGTCGCGGCGCCGGGAGGCGGGCGGGGCGGGGCGGGGGGTGATGCGCGGGGCGGTGCGCGGCGCCGTACGCGTGGCGGTGCGCGGCGCCGTACGCGTGACGGCGCGCGGCGCGGTGCGTGGGGCGATCGGCTCGACCGTCAGTCGCCTGACCATCCGCCGCCCGACCACCCCTCGCCCGACCATCCGTCGCCCGACCACCCCTCGCCCGACCATCCGTCGTCTCATCCCCGCTCCCCCTCCCACACGGCCCCCGCCTCGCCCTTCACGTCGAACGGGAAGCTGACCGCGCCCGGGAAGAGCACCGGCACCCGCAGCGTGACCGTCGCCCGGACCAGCCCGCCGTCCCGGGCGCAGCCCGCCGAGGCCTTCGCGGCCCATGCCCCCTCCAGGTGCCGTTTGGCCGCCGCGCCGCAGTCGTCGCCGACGGCGCCGGCCCGGGCCGCCTCGTCCGCCGCGTTCCCGGCGAGGGTGAAGGTGTAGCCGACCAGGACGCACTGCCACAGCAGCACCAGGGTGAGCAGGATCAGGGGCAGCATGCCGACGAACTCGACCGCCACCTGTCCCCTGTCGTCCCGCTCGGCGAGCCTCATCTCAGCGCCCCGCCCCGCGCCGCCGCAGCCCGAGGGCGCCGCGCTCCCCGCCCCGTACGAGCTCCTTGCCGCGCGGCGCGGGGACACCGGCCTTCACGAGGCCCAGCTCGCCGGCGAGCGCCCACAGCGCCTGCTTGACGGTCGAGCGGGCGTCCAGGTCGTGCAGGCGGCCCGCGTCGACGACGGCGGCGAGCTCCTTGAAGTGGGCGGGGACGGTGACGCCCGCGATGCGGGTGCCGGTGATCTTCTGGACCAGGGGCGGCTGGATCTCGGTGGCCCGCTGGTGGCGGTTGACCAGCAGGGTGGTCTCCTCCGGTTTGCGGACCTGGAGCCGGTCCCACATCCGTACCGCCCGCTTGGCGGCCCTGACCGCGACCACGTCGGGGGTGGTCACGAGAAGAGCCGTGTCGGCCATCTCGACGGCGGCGGCGCCCGCCCCGTCGAGGTGGGTGCCGCAGTCGATGACGACGACCTCGTAGCGGCCGCGCAGGGCGCTGACGATCTGGCGGGCGGCGCGGTCGGTGACCTCCTCGGCGCGCTCGCCCTCGGCCGGGGCGAGGAGCAGGCTGACGCCGGTCTCGTGGACGAACACGGCGTCCTGGAGGACCCTGGGCGAGATGTCGTCGACGGCGGCGAGGTCCGCGAGCGAGCGGCGGAACTGGACGTCCAGGTAGGAGGCGACGTCGCCGCCCTGGAGGTCCATGTCGACGAGGGCGACGGTGTGGCCGGAGGCGCGGGCGGCGAGGGCGAGGTGGACGGCGGTGACGGTGGTGCCGACGCCGCCCTTGGCGCCGCTGACGGTGACGACCCGGCCGCCGGGTCCGGTGAGGGCCTCGGTGCCGCCGCCGAGGTGGCGGCGGACCCCGGTGGACCACTGGGCGGCGGCCTGGACGCGGCTGGCCAGCTCCTCGTAACCGAGGGGAAGGGTGACGAGGCCGCGGGCGCCGGAGTCCATGGCGGCGGAGAAGAGCACCGGGCTGGCGTCGGCGGTGATGAGGACGACGCCGACGGCGGGGAAGCGCAGGGCGACCTCGCGGATCAGCTCCAGCGCCGGTACGGGCCCGATCCGCTCGTGGACGAGGACGACCTCGGGGAGTTCGTCGAGGGACTCGGCGGCGAGGCGGGCCAGGGTGTCGACGAGCTGGGTGGAGTCGGCGACCGGGGAGGCCGGTTCGGCGTCGGGGAGCTGGCCGATGAGGGTGGTGACCGCGCGGGCCGCGTCCGCGTCGCCGACCGCCGGCAGGATCCTGGTGGTCATGCGGGGCCTCACTTGTCCTTGTTGAGCGTGTAGGTGCGGTCGCGGGCGTCGGGCGGGGTGCTGCCGCCGGGCGCGACGAGGGCGAGGCGGACGTGCTGGGCGAAGGACTCGGCGTAGGCGACGCGCTGGGTGTCGACGGTGGAGAGCGCGAAGGTGATCGGGACGGCCTCGGTGGCCCGGTTGCGGTCCTCGCGGTCCGGGGTGAGGGCGGTGAGTTCGCCGACGTCGATGACCCGGGCGCCGGCCACGATCATCTTGGACTGGGCGGCCTGGCCGCCGCGTTCGCCGGCGAAGGTGGCGTAGATGTTGACGGTGGCGCCGGGGGTGATCTTGCCGGCCACTCCGGTGGCGGCGTCGATCATGATGGCGATCTCCTGCTGGCCGGCTTCGAGCGCGGGGCGCTTGACGATCATGTCGCTCTGGAGCAGCGAGCCGGCCTTGAGGGTGGTGACGGCGATCTTGCCCTCGGTCTGCGCGAGGTCGGTGACGGCGGTGGCCGGAAGCCAGCGCTCGGGCATCGTGATCTTCTCGAACCGGCCGGGGCCGAGCGGGGTGTACGGCTTGATGTCGTCCTTGACGCGGTACGCGGTGACCTCGGGTCCGACCTTGGAGTTCACGTCGCTGATCACCGAGAGCACCCCGGCGAAGGCGCCGAGGGCGCACAGGACGGAGAGCAGCAGCAGGATGACACCACGGCGCTGGCGGGAGTTCATGGCCGTACTACCTCGATCGTGGACGGGAACGGACGGGAAGGGGCGGGAGGGGGCGGAGGGGACGAGGAGGGGCGGGGGCTAGCGGGACAGGGGCGCCGCGATCGGTTCGGCCGTGGGCAGCGGGGCGGCGCAGAAGCCGCAGCGGTCGCCGATGAGCTCCATCCGGCACCAGTGGCAGGTCTCCCGCCGTACGGAGGCGACCAGTTGGTACAGGACGGACAGGTCGGAGAGGTGGGCGGCGAACTCGACCAGCTTGCCCGTGCCCCACCAGCGCGGCGAGGACTCGGGCAGCGTGGTCTCCTGGACGGCGCGGACCTGCCAGCGCGGGGCGAGCACGGTGGCGGGCCAGTCGGTCTGGAGCTGGCCGCGGGCCAGCACGAGGTCGGTGGTGAACTCGGGTCCGGTGAGGATGTCGGGGGCGCCCGGCCGGCCGGACCGCGACCCGGCTCCGGACGCCTGCCCGCCCCCGGAGCCGATCCGGACGAGCTCGGCGACGGGACCGGCGAGGACGCCGAACTGGGCGCCGGGCAGCCAGCCCTTGACGTGCGAGGTGAGCCCGACGGGGACCCGGTCCAGCTTGGCGACGGAGCCGAGGACGGCGCCCGCGTACACGTAGTGGGTGAGCAGCCGGGCGGCGGAGGCGAGGACGCCGGGGCTGAAGTCGCAGCCGGAGAGCTGGCGCAGCTGGCGGACGAGGACGGCGGCGCCGAGCGGCGGCAGCTCGGTCCTGACGATCGCGATCCGGTCGGATTCGAGCAGCGAGCGGACGGTGTGCAGCCGCCGCTCCTCCGCGGCCGGGGCGGAGGCGGGGCAGACGACGATCACATGCCCGTGGCGTTCGAGCAGGAGCTGTGCGTCGGCGACGGCGGCGTCGAGCGGCCGGGTCGCGGGGCCCGGCAGGACGGCGGCGGGGGGTGTCTGGGGGTCGGTGGGCGGCAGCACCAGATCGGGGCTGGTGACCGCAATCGCTGTCGGCACGCCGGGCTCCCCCGATCCCTCACTGACCACTACTTGCTGCGTTCGCAGCGTCACGCCTCTGCACTTTATCCACGTCCCCCGGGGTGGTGAACAGACAATCCTTCAAGCTCCGTCACTTTCTCGGCCGCCCCCTCCCGTCACGCGCGTCCGCACGCACCTCGCGGCGCGCCTCGCGGGCGTCGGCCCTGAACTGCGGTTACCGCCAGAGGTCTTGACAAGCCGATTGGTCTGGACCAGCTTGTTCCCCCGACGGTGGCCACCGTTCCGCACCCCCGTACGAAGGCGTACGGCCTCCACCCCTCCCCGATCCCCACTCCCCCACTCCCCCCTCCCGGAGGCAGCAAGTGGACCGCACCACCAGAGCCGCACTGGCGCTCGCCGTCGGCGCCGGGCTCGTCCTCGTCGGCGGTACCGGCGTCGCACAGGCCGCGGACGTCAACAACGCCAAGAACGCCGGCTTCGAGAACGGCCTCGCCAACTGGTCCTGTTCCGCGGGCAGCGGCGCCGTCGTCTCCTCGCCGGTACGCACCGGGGCCGGCGCCCTGCGCGCCACCCCGGCGGGCCTCGACAACGCCCAGTGCACCCAGACCGTGGCGGTCAAGCCCAGCTCCACGTACACCCTGAGCGCATGGGTGCAGGGCGGTTACGCGTACCTCGGCGCGACCGGCACCGGCACCACCGACGTCTCCACCTGGACCCCGGACAGCGCGGGCTGGAAGCAGCTGACGACCACCTTCAGCACGGGGGCGAACACCACCTCGGTGCAGATCTACACGCACGGGTGGTACGGCACGGCCGCCTACTCCGTCGACGACGTGAGCGTCTTCGGGCCCGACGGAGGCGGCGGCACCGACCCGCAGCCGACGATCCCGGCCGTCCCCGCCGGCCTCGCCGCGTCCACGCCCACCTCCACGTCCGTCCCGCTGACCTGGGGCGCGGTCTCCAACGCGACCGCCTACAAGGTCTACAAGGACGGTGCTCTCGCGACCACGGTCAACAGCGCCTCGGCCACCGTCACCGGCCTGACCGCCAACACGACGTACCAGTTCCAGGTCTCCGCGACCAACGCCGCCGGGGAGTCCGCGAAGTCGGCCGCCGTCTCCGTGAAGACCGCCCAGGTCACCGACCCGGGCCCCGGCCCGGCCGTGCCCAAGCACGCGGTGACCGGCTACTGGCAGAACTTCGACAACGGCGCCGCCAAGCAGAAGCTGCGGGACGTCCAGGCGCAGTACGACATCATCGCCGTCTCCTTCGCCGACGCCACCACCACGGCCGGCCAGCTCACCTTCAACCTGGACCCGGCGGTCGGCTACGCCTCCACCGCCGACTTCAAGGCGGACATCGCCGCGAAGAAGGCGGCCGGCAAGTCCGTCATCCTCTCGGTCGGCGGCGAGAAGGGGAACGTCACCATCAACAGTGACGCCTCCGCGACCGCCTTCGCCGACAGCGCGTACGCCCTGATGCAGGAGTACGGCTTCAACGGCGTCGACATCGACCTGGAGCACGGCATCAACTCCACGTACCTGACCAAGGCGCTGCGTCAGCTCTCCGCCAAGGCCGGTTCGTCGATGGTGCTCACGATGGCCCCGCAGACCATCGACATGCAGTCGACCGGCACCGAGTACTTCAAGACCGCGCTCGCCGTGAAGGACATCCTCACGGTGGTCAACACGCAGTACTACAACAGCGGCGCGATGCTCGGCTGCGACGGCAAGGTCTACAGCCAGGGCTCGGTGGACTTCCTCACCGCGCTCGCCTGCATCCAGCTCCAGGGCGGCCTCGACGCCTCCCAGGTCGGCCTCGGCGTGCCCGCCTCGACCCGGGGCGCGGGCAGCGGCTACGTCGACCCGCAGATCGTGAAGAACGCGCTGGACTGCCTGGCCAAGGGCACCGGCTGCGGCACCTTCAAGCCCGCGCAGACCTACCCGAACATCCGGGGCGCGATGACCTGGTCCACCAACTGGGACGCGACGGCCGGCAACGCCTGGTCGAACGCGGTCGGCCCGCACGTCCACGGCCTCCCGTAGCCACCGGAACTCCCTCCCCCCTCCCCCCTTCGGGGGAATCCCCCGCAGCGCCGCCGCTCCCCCGGCGGCGCTGCGCCGTTTCCCGGGTCCGGGGCCGGAAGAATGTGGCCGAACTCCCCCGCTTGACCGGTCCATGCCATAGCCGCACCATGTCAGCACCGCACGACCGTCTGTCGCACTCCCCCACACTCCCCACCCAGGAGACAGCATGCGACTTCGTATCCGCGGAAGAAGGTCCGCCGCACTCGCGGGCCTCCTGGCGCTCGCCCTCGCGGCGCCGATCTCCGCCCTCGCGACACCTGCCGGGGCCGACCCGGCACCGGCCGCCGCCACCCGCGGCGGGGACGAGGTGATCCGGCAGTACGAGATCGCCGGACCCGCCACCCCCGCCGAACGCACCGCCCTCGCCGCCACCGGCGTCTCCATCGACGAGGTCGACGCCCGCTCGGTCGTCGTCAGCGCCAACGCCCAGCAGGTGGCCCACCTCAAGAGCCTCGGCTACCGCGCCGTCGCCCTGCCCGCCCCGCCCGACCGGGGCAAGTCCGCCACCAGCGCGCTGGGCCCGCTCGACTTCCCCTCCGCCGACGCGAAGTACCACAACTACGCGGAGATGAACGCCGAGATCGACCAGCGCCTCGCCGCCTACCCGTCGATCATGAACAAGCGGGTGATCGGCAAGACGTACCAGGGCCGCGACATCATCGCCATCAAGGTCAGCGACAACGTCGCCACCGACGAGGACGAGCCCGAGGTCCTCTTCACCCACCACCAGCACGCCCGCGAGCACCTCACCGTCGAGATGGCGCTCTACCTGCTGCGCGAGCTGGGCGCCGGCTACGGCACCGACCCCCGGATCACCAACATGGTGAACAACCGGGAGATCTGGATCGTCCCCGACCTCAACCCGGACGGCGGCGAGTACGACATCGCCACCGGCTCCTACCGCAGCTGGCGCAAGAACCGCCAGCCCAACTCCGGTTCCTCGTACGTCGGTACGGACCTCAACCGCAACTGGGACTACAAGTGGGGCTGCTGCGGCGGCTCCTCCGGCTCCAAGAGCTCCGAGACCTACCGCGGCACGGCGCCCGAGTCCGCGCCCGAGGTGAAGGTCGTCGCCGACTTCGTCCGCTCCCGGGTCGTCGGCGGCAAGCAGCAGATCAAGACCGGCATCGACTTCCACACCTACAGCGAACTGGTCCTGTGGCCCTTCGGCTGGACCACCGCGGACACCGCCACGGGCATGACCCAGGACGACCGCGACGCCTTCGCCACGGTCGGCCAGAAGATGGCCACGAGCAACGGCTACACGCCCGAGCAGTCCAGCGACCTGTACATCACGGACGGGTCGATCGACGACTACCTGTGGGGCGCGCAGAAGATCTTCGCGTACACCTTCGAGATGTACCCGACCGACTCCTGGAGCGGCGGCTTCTACCCGCCCGACGAGGTGATCGAGCGGGAGACCAGCCGCAACCGGGACGCCGTGCTCCAACTCCTGGAGAACAGCGACTGCATGTACCGCTCGATCGGCAAGGCCGCGCAGTACTGCTAGCCGGCCTTGGCGTCGTCGTCGAAGTAGGCGTCCAGCACGGCGTCGAGCTGTGACTCCCACTCCGCGATGTGCCCCCTGGCCGGTGCCTCGATCTCGATCGGGTACCAGCGCCGGTCAGGGGTGTGCACGGTGACGGTGAACCGCTTGCCGAAGCGCCCCGACGCGGTCTCGACCGCGCCGATCTCGTCCCAGCGGAAGTCGCAGCTCTCCTCGTCGAGGCTGAGCCGTACGCCCTCGCCGTCGGCGACGATCCGGGCCCGCCGGTCGGCGGCCTCGAAGACGGGCCCGTCGGGATCCGGCTCGAAACCACTCTCGGGCACCGCGTCCTCGACGACATCGACATCGACATCGACATCGACATCGGTCTCGACCGCGTCACTCACCGCCGGTCCTGTCTCCGCCGGTCCTGTCTCCGCCTCCGGGCGTGGCCCCGTGATGCCGGGGACGAACGCCGGATCGGCCGCGGCGCCTTGAAGGGGCGGAATGCTGCTGGGTCCTGTGCTCTGCTCCACGCGGGAAGTATGGCCGACGATGCTGTGAGCGGGGCAGGCGCCCCCGCCGGAAACGGGCCCGCCCGCTACACGACCAGGCTCAACGCCGCCGCAACGGCGAACCCGGCCACGGACAGCACCGACTCCAGCACCGTCCAGGACTTCAGGGTGTCCCGTTCCGAGATCCCGAAGTACTTGGCGACGATCCAGAAGCCCCCGTCGTTGACGTGCGAGGCGAAGATCGAGCCGGCCGAGATCGCCATGATGACCAGGGCGAGGAAGGCCTGCGAGTAGTCGCCGCCCTCGACCAGCGGGAGGACGATGCCGGCCGTGGTGACGATGGCGACGGTGGCCGAGCCCTGGGCGACGCGCAGGACCAGGGAGATCAGGTAGGCGAGGACGATCACGGGCAGGCCGACGTCGTTGAAGGTGTCGGAGAGGGCCTGCGCGACCCCGCTGGCCTTGAGGACCGCGCCGAAGACCCCGCCCGCGCCGACCACGAGCAGGATGTTGCCGACCGGCTTGAGGGAGGACGTGGACACCTGCTCAAGGGACTTGCGGCTCCAGCCGCGCCGGATGCCGAGCAGGTAGTACGCGAGGAGCAGCGCGATCGTCAGGGCGACGAACGGGTTGCCGAAGAACTCGATCACCGACCGGAGAGTGGACGGGTCGAGCGCGATGGAGGAGAAGGTCGCGGCGAGGATGAGCACCAGCGGCGTACCGATGATGAACAGGACGGTGGCCAGCGGTACGGGCGCCTCGGAGCCGCCCGAGCGTTCGGCGGCCACGCGTGCCCTGGCCTCCTCGGCGGCGTCCACCATGTCCTGGGGGACCTCGACGAAGATGCGCTTGCCGATCCAGGCGGCGTACGCCCAGGCGGCGAGGACGGCCGGGACGCCGACGACGACGCCCATGAGGATGACCCAGCCGAGCGAGACGTTCAGCAGACCGGCGGCGGCGACGGGACCGGGGTGCGGCGGCAGGAAGGCATGGGTCATCGAAAGCCCGGCCAGCAGCGGCATGCAGTAGAGCAGAATCGATTTCCCGGACCGCTTGGCGGCGGCGTAGACGATCGGCGCGAGGACGAAGATGCCGACGTCGAAGAAGACGGGGATGCCGAAGATGAGGCCGGTGAGCCCCATCGCGAGCGGGGCGCGCTTCTCACCGAAGAGCCCGAGCAGACGGCTGCTCAGCACCTCGGCGCCGCCCGACACTTCGAGGATCGCGCCGAGCATGGTGCCGAGGCCGATGATGATGGCGACATGGCCGAGGATGCCGCCCATGCCGTTCTCGATGACGGAGGTGGCGGCGGACTTCTGGACGGTGCCGAAGAGTTCGGTGACCGACAGACCGGCGGCGAGGCCGACGGTGAGGGAGACGGCGAGCAGCGCCACGAAGGGCTGGAGCCGCACCTTGATGATGAGGAGCAGCAGCAGGGCGATGCCGAGCGCTGCGACGGTGAGCAGTCCCGCGGTGCCGGGTATCAGGAGCAGCAGGCCGCCGGTGTGCGGCGGGGCGGGCGGGGCTTCGGCGGCGAGGGGAAGGGCGGGGCTGAGGCTGAGGCTGAGGTGCATGAAGGGGGGACCTCGTATCTCGGTTCTCGTTCTCGTTTTCGGGCAGGGTGGGGCGCGGCACGGCGTTCCGGGGACGAACGCCGTGCCGTGGAGCAGGTGGTGGTGCGGGTGGTGGTGCAGCGGGATCAGCTCAGAACCGCCAGGGCGTCGATCTCGATGAGCAGGCCCTTGGGCAGGCCGACGTAGACCGTCGTACGGGCCGAGGCGGGGGCCTTGAGGCCCTGCTCCTCGAAGTACGCGTTGTAGATCTCGTTCATCTCGGCGAAGTGGTCGACGTCGGTGAGGTAGACGCGCATCATCATCACGTCGTCCCAGGTGGCGCCGCCCTCCTCCAGGATCGCCTTGACGTTGGCGAAGGTCTGGAGGGTCTGCTCGCGCAGGGTCGGGCCGGCCGGCGTCGGGGGCTGCCCCTCGACGGCGGGCAGGAAGCCGACCTGGCCGGCGACCTGGAGGATGTTGCCCTTCTTCACGCCGTGGGAGAACTTGGCGGGCGGGGCGGTGTGGGTGGCGGGGACGAGGGCGATCTTCTCGGTCATGCGGTTCCTGTTCCTAACTGTTCTTCCTGGGGGTGTTGCCGGAGTAGTCGCGGCTGATGTCCTCGGCGGTGCGGCGCACCAGCGGGAGGAGGGTGAGGAGTTCCTCCGCGGTCACCACGACGTTCGGCGCGGAGACCGACATGGCGGCGACGACCCGGCCGTCGGCGCCCCGGATGGGCGCGCCGACGCAGTTGATCGACTCCTCGTGGCCACCGAGGTCGGTGGCCCACCCCTGTTCGCGTACGGTCGCCAGCTCCTTGAGGAAGGCGGCGGCGTTGGGCGTCGAACGGGGCGTGTACAGGGGGTAGTCCAGCTTGGCGGCGAGCGCGCGGCGCTCGTGCTCGGGCAGGTCGGCGAGGAGCAGTTTGGCGACGGCGGCGACGGTGATCGCGACGGGCTTGCCGATGCGCGAGTACATGCGTACGGGGTAGCGGCTCTCGACCTTGTCGATGTAGAGCACCTCGCCCTCCTCGTGGACGGCGAGGTGGATCGTGTGCCCGATCTGCTCGTTGAGGGCGGCGAGATGGGGGTGGGCGATCTCCCGGATGTCGAGGTTCTCGACGGCTTCCTGGGCGAGCGCGAAGAGCCGGGCGCCGAGGCGGTAGCGCTGGTCCTGCTGCCGGTAGACGAGACCGTGCTCGTGGAGGGTGCGCAGCAGGCGCAGCGCAGTGGACTTGTGCACGCCGAGCCGGTCGGCGACCTGCCCGAGGTCGGCGGGCCCCTGCGCGAGCAACGGCAGGATGCTGAGCGCGCGGTCGACGGTCTGGCTCATGGCGTACGTACCTCCTGGTCGTCCCCCGTCCAGCCGGGGCCGAGGTGCAGTCTCCCCCAGGCCGCGTCGTCGAGTCCGGCGAGCCGGTCGGCATGGGCGCGCCGGGCGGGCACGGCGAGGTCCCCGGGCACGGTGAGCGCGGCGGCGGCCATCAGATGCCCATGCCGCAACCGCCCGACGGCCCCGAGCCCGCGCAAGGTCCCGGAGAGAAACCCGGCGGCGAAGGCGTCCCCGGCACCGACGGGCGCGACGACGTCGACGCGGGGGGCAGGGACGAAGACGACGGTGTCGCAACCAGGGACGCCGGTCGCACCGCCACCCGCTCCGGCCGCGGCCGGGCCAACCCCAGCCCCGCCAAATCCAGCCCCGCCGACGCCCACTCCAGCCCGGCCGCCCGCTCCAGTCCCAGCCGGGCCAAATCCAGCCCCGCCGCCTGTTCCAGCCGTGGCCGGGCCAATCCCAGACCCGCCAAATCCAGCCCCGCCGCCTGCCCCCGTCCCAGCCGGGCCAAATCCAGCCCCGCCGGCGTTTGAGGCGCGGGGGTCCGGGGGCGGAGCCCCCGGTTCGGGAAGGGGCGGGGTGGGGAAGGAGCCCGCGCAGCGCTCGAACAGCACCGCCCCCTCCCCACCCCGCTTCACCACAAGCACCGAAGGCTCAGGCAACAACGCCCGAACCGCCTCCACCTCCCCCACCCCCCACGCCGCCTCAGCCTCATCCGCCCCCACAAAAACCACATCCGCCCCCCGAGCCAGCTCAAGCAGCACCCTCCCGCCCTCCACCACGTCCCCCCACAGCCCAGGCCGGAAGTTGACGTCGAAGGAGACGAGCGGCCGCCCGACCCGCGGCGCGGTCAACGCACGCACAAGCGCCAGACACGACTCGGACAACGCGGCGGTGATCCCGGACAGATGCAGCATCCGCCCGCCCCCGACAGAGGCATACGGCACGGTCTCCACCGACATCGCGGACGCCGCCGACCCGGCCCGGTAGTACACGACCTCGTGCTCGTCACTCGCCCGATCGGTCGCGGTCCGGAAGTAGACCCCGGTAGGCCGCCGCGCATCGCGCCCCACGGCCGACACGTCCACCCCGTACGCACCGATCGCCGAGACCAGATGGTCACCAAACCCATCCCGCCCCACCCGCCCGACCCACTTCGCCCGATGCCCGGCGGCGGCGAGCGCGCACGCCACATTGGACTCGGCCCCGCCGATCCCCCGGGCGAACGAGGGCACGTCGGCGAGGCGCCCGGCCCGGTCGGGCAGGAAGGTGACCATGGACTCGCCGAGGCAGACGACGTCCGGCGCACCGTCCACGGGAGGCGGGGTTCCGGTCACCTTCGGGCTCCTTCACGCTGTGCGGCGGGGGGGCGGTTCGGCTCGGGTCCATTGACCCGGCGTTGGCCCGGATGTTAGACAGCCATAAGCGATACGCGCAACGGTCGTTGCACATGCTGCAACCACACCGCACCCCGCGCAGGAACCCTCAAGGAGGAGGACCCATGCCGGACCTGGCGAACGAGGTCGTCGACCACCGCTTCAAGGCCCTGCCCCCGGACGCCGAGGGCCTGACCGTCGGCGAGCTGGCAGCCCAGCGCCGCAACCTCTTCACCGGCGGCTTCACCACCCCCGTCCTCGCCCTCTCCGCCGAGTCCGTCGAGCACAACCTCCGCCTCCTGGAGACGTACGCGGAACGCCACGGCCTCGCCTTCGCCCCGCACGGCAAGACCTCCATGGCCCCGCAGCTCTTCGACCGCCAGCTCGCGCACGGCGCCTGGGGCATCACCGCCGCCGTCCCCCACCAGGCCCGCGTCTACCGCGCCCACGGCGTCGACCGGATCTTCCTCGCCAACGAGCTCGTCGACCCCGTCGCCCTGCGCTGGCTCGCCGCCGAACTCGACGCCGACCCGGACTTCCGCTTCGTCTGCTACGTCGACTCGCCCCGCGGCGTCGAGCTGATGGACGAGGCCCTGCGCGCCGCCGGGGCCACCCGCCCGCTGGACGTCGTCATCGAGCTCGGCGCCGGCGAGACCGCCCGCACCGGCGCCCGTACCGGGGCCGACTGCGCCGCCGTCGCCTCCGCCGTCGCGGCCACCACCACCCTCCGGCTCGTCGGCGTCGCCGGCTACGAGGGCGAGGTCCCCGGGGCCGACGAGGAGAAGGTCCGCGCCTGGCTGCACCGGCTCACCGCGCTGGCGGCCGACTTCGACAAGGCGGGCCTGTTCGACCCGGCCGCCGGGGAGATCGTCGTCAGCGCGGGCGGCAGCGCCTGGTTCGACACCGTCGCCGAGGTCTTCGCCGAGCTCCCCGCGCTCTCCCTGCCCGTCCTGAAGCTGCTGCGCTCCGGCGCGTACGTCAGCCACGACTCCGGCCACTACCGCACCCTCACCCCCTTCAACCGGATCCCCGAGGAGGGCGCGCTGGAGCCCGCGTTCCGCCTCTGGTCCCAGGTCGTCTCCCGCCCCACGCCCGCCCAGGCCTTCACCAACGCGGGCAAGCGCGACGCCGCCCACGACCTGCACCTGCCCGAGGCGCAGGTGGTCCGCGACGCCCGCACGGGCGAGGTCCGCCCCGCCGACGGCATCACCGTCACCGGCCTCTCCGACCAGCACGCCTGGCTCCGCACCGAGCCGGGCGCCGACCTGGAGGTCGGCGACTGGGTCGGCATGGGCCTGTCCCACCCCTGCACCTCCTTCGACAAGTGGCAGCTGATCCCGCTCGTCGAGGCGGACGGAACGGTCGTCGACTACATCCGCACCTTCTTCTAGAGGAGCCCGCCATGGATCTCGTCTTCCGTGACGCCGAGGTCGTCGACGGCAGCGGCGCGCCCTCGTACCGCGCCGACGTGGCCCTCGCCGACGGCCGGATCGCCGCGATCGTCAAGGAGGGCGCGGCGGCCGGCTGCCAGCGCCCCACCGCCCGCCGCGTCGTGGACGCCGACGGCCTCGTCCTGTCGCCCGGCTTCATCGACATGCACGCCCACAGCGACCTGGCCCTGCTGCGGGACCCGGACCACAGCGCGAAGGCCGCGCAGGGCGTGACCCTCGAAGTGCTGGGCCAGGACGGCCTGTCGTACGCCCCGGTCGACGACCGCACCCTCGCCGAGGTCCGCCGGACCATCACCGGCTGGAACGGCGACGGCTCGGACATCGACTTCGACTGGCGCACGGTGGGCGAGTACCTGGACCGCCTCGACCGGGGCATCGCCGTCAACGCGGCGTACCTGATCCCCCAGGGCACGGTCCGGATGTACGCCGTGGGCTGGGAGGACCGCCCCGCCACGGAGGCCGAGCTGAACCACATGCGGCGGCTCGTCGCCGAGGGCATGGAGCAGGGCGCGGTCGGCATGTCCTCCGGCCTCACGTACACACCGGGGATGTACGCGCCCGATGCCGAGCTCACCGAACTGTGCCGGGTGGTCGCCGGGTACGACGGCTACTACTGCCCGCACCACCGCTCCTACGGGGCGGGCGCGCTTGAAGCGTACGAGGAGATGGTGCGGCTCACCCGGGACGCGGGCTGCGCCCTGCACCTGGCCCACGCCACGATGAACTTCGGCGTGAACAAGGGCCGGGCCCCGGACCTCCTGGCCCTCCTGGACAAGGCCCTGGCATCCGGCTCGGACATCTCCCTCGACACCTACCCGTACACCCCCGGCTGTACGACCCTGGTCGCCGTGCTCCCGAGCTGGGCCCACGAGGGCGGTCCCGAGGCGCTCCTCGCCCGGTTGCGCGACGACACGACCGCCGAACGCATCCGGCACCACCTGGAGGAGATCGGCTCGGACGGCTGTCACGGCGTCCCGGTCGACTGGCACACGATCGAAATCTCGGGCACGACGAACCCGGCTCTCGCCCCCCACATCGGCCACCGCGTACCCGACTGGCCCACCGCCCGCCGACTCCTCCTCGACGACCGCCTGGGCACGACGATCCTCCAGCACGTGGGCCATGAGGAGAACGTCCGCGCGATCATGCGGCACCGGGTCCACACGGGCGGCTCCGACGGCATCCTCCAGGGCGCCAAGCCGCACCCCCGCGCGTACGGCACCTTCCCTGAATACCTGGGCCGCTACGTCCGCGAGGAGTCCGTCCTCTCCCTGGAGGAGTGCGTCGCCCACCTCACCTCCCGCCCAGCCGCCCGCCTCCGCCTCCCCGACCGGGGCCTGATCCGCGAGGGCTACCGAGCGGACCTGGTCCTCTTCGACCCCACAACAATCGCAGCAGGCTCCACGTACGAAGCTCCCCGAACCCTCCCAAGCGGCATCCCCCACGTCCTGATCAACGGCCACTTCGTCATCGAAAACGGCACCCGCACAACCGCCCTAGCCGGCCGCGCAATCCGCCGAACCTGACACAGCCGCGACCCCGCCGCCGCCCGCCGCCCCGCCCGCCCCGCGCCGCGGGCGGGCACGCCGCCCACCCCCGCCCCCCCGTTGTGGGCAATCGTTCCGCTGGGGCGGAACGGGTGGGCACAACGGAACGGCGCCCCCTGCCGGGCCTAGGCTCCAGTGCCTGTACGTTCAGTTCGACTACGGCGCCGTCGTGGAGCAGGTACAGGGTGCGCAGGCGCGCGCAAGGGCGCCGTCCCGTGTGCCCACCCGTCCCGCCCTGCGGGACGATTGCCCACACGGCGGTGGAGCGCGACGAGCCCCCCGATCAGCACGACCCCCATCAGCGCAAACCCATACCCCGGCGTATGCCCAGACGGCGCCGTCTCATAGGCCAGCCCCGCACACACCACCGCCAGGTACCACCCCCACACCCCCTCCCACCGCACCGCCACCACACAAACCCCCCACAGCACATACCAGGGCTGCACCATCGGCGACAGCCCCACCAGCACCAGCAGCGACACCCCCAGCCCCAGCACCGGATCGACCCGCCCCCGCCACACCCGCCACCCCAGCGCCAAGATGACCCCGACCGCCACCACAAGCCCCAGCTTCTGGACGACCGCCTTCACCGGCTCCGGATCGTCCCCGACGAGCAGCCCAAGCCCCAGCCCGAGGTCACTCGTGACGGAGAGCGCCGTGTGGATCGTCCCCGCCACGCTCTGCGTGCGGAGCCAGCCGAAGCCGGTCCCCGCCGAAAGGGTCGCGAGCACGGCGACCCCCGCCGCCACGACCCCCGGCAGCAGCCCCTTCAGAACCCCCCGCACACCCCCACCGCACTGCCGCGCGACCACGATCCCCACGAACAGCAGCGCCACCGCCGCCGGCGACTTCACCATGACGGCGAGCCCGACGAGCACGCTGCCGGCCACCCACCGCCCCCGCACGGCGAGCAGCACGCCGCCCAGCATGAGGCCGATCATCAGCCCGTCGTTGTGCATGCCGGCCACGACATGGATGAGGAGCAGCGGATTGAGCGCGGCGAGCCAGAGCGCCCCGGGGCGCCCGTCGGAGAGGCCCCGGACGGCCCAGACGATGAGGGCGAGCGCGCCGACCGCGACGATCCGCATGCCGAGGACGGCGGGCACGACCGCCCCACCGGTCAGCTTCACGACCGCCTGGGCCAGGACGAGGAAGACCGGCCCGTACGGCGCGGGCGTGTCCGTCCAGTGCCCGCCGACGCTCGCGGCGGCGTCCCAGCCGAGCTCGCCGGGGGCGAGGACGGAGGGCCCGCCCCCGTACACGTCGTGTCCTTCGAGGACCATCGCGCCCTGGGCGATGTAGCTGTACACGTCGGCGCTGTAGAGCGGCGGCGCGAGCAGCAGCGGCCCCGCCCACCAGCACAGCGTGACGCCGACGCGCTCACGGGCGCCGGCGAGCAGCAGCCGCCCGTACTGCCACCAGGCGACGATCAGCAGGGTCAGTCCGAGGTACGCGAGAACGGCCCCGGCCACGGTCAGTGCGGAGCCGCGTGGCTCCCACAGGCCCCAGCCGCCGCGTACCGGCAGGGTGCCGGCCGCCCAGCCGCCGACGGTGACGGCGAGCGATCCGGCCGCGCCGAGCCACCGGCAGCCGGCGGTGCTGAAAACCCACATGACGGACCAACCTATCCTGCGGTCCCGCCCGCCCTACTGCGGCTTCTTCTTGATCCCGGGCGCGGAGCCCGACTTTCCGGGCCGTTCCCCGGCGGGAGTGGTGGTTGTCACGGCGGGCGCGACCCCGCCGGCAGAAGCGGAAGCGGACGCCGAGGCGGAGGCGGACCCAGACACAGACGCGGACGGGGCCGCCGACTCCGCCGCCGCACCCGTACGGGCCGGAGCCGCCCCACCGTCCCCCGCCCCCACGCTCTCCCCCGGATCCGGCTGGATCAGCGTCGGCATCCCCTCCCGCCCCGCACCCCCCGAAGGGGCGCCGGGGCCGGGGGTCCCGGAATCGAAGGCGGAGGCCAGGACGGCCGCCAGCGCACCGAGGGCGACGACGGCGCCACCCCCGGCCATCAGGAGCGGACCGGCCCCCCGACGCTCGGAGGCATGCCGGCGGCGGCGTCTCGGGCCGTCGTCGGCCCCCGTGTCGTACTGGCTCACGAACCGGGATTGTAGGGAGCACGCCAGTGCGAGAGCGACGTGGGTCACATCCACCCGAACATCCGACCCGTCCCCGACGTGGCACAGAACACGCGGCGCGCCGACGGGCCCCGCCGTAAGCTCTCGTCATGCAGGTGATCCAGTCCACGAAGCTGTCCAACGTCTGTTACGAGATCCGGGGCCCGGTTCTCGAAGAGGCCATGCGACTGGAGGCCGCGGGACACCGCATCCTCAAGCTCAACACCGGCAACCCGGCCGCCTTCGGCTTCGAGTGCCCGCCGGCCATCCTCGAGGACGTGCTGCGCAACCTCGCCGACGCGCACGGCTACGGCGACGCGAAGGGCCTGCTGTCCGCGCGGCGCGCGATCATGAGCCACTACGAGACCAAGGGCATCCCGCTCTCCGTCGAGGACATATACCTCGGCAACGGCGTCTCCGAGCTGATCCAGATGTCGATGCAGGCGCTGCTCGACGACGGCGACGAGGTGCTGGTCCCGGCCCCGGACTACCCGCTGTGGACGGCCTCGGTCTCCCTCGCGGGCGGTACGGCCGTGCACTACCGCTGCGACGAGCAGGCGGACTGGATGCCGGACCTGGCCGACATCGAGCGCAAGATCACCGACCGCACCAAGGCGATCGTGATCATCAACCCGAACAATCCGACCGGCGCCGTCTACGACGACGAGATGCTCCGCTCGCTCACGGAGATCGCCCGGCGTCACAACCTCGTGGTCTGCTCGGACGAGATCTACGACAAGATCCTCTACGACGGCGCCACCCACACCCCGACCGCCGCCATCGCCCCCGACCTGCTGGTCCTCACCTTCAACGGGATGAGCAAGAACTACCGGGTGGCGGGCTTCCGCTCCGGCTGGCTCGCGGTCTGCGGCCCGAAGGCGCACGCGTCCTCGTACATCGAGGGCCTGACGATCCTGGCCAACATGCGCCTGTGCGCCAACATGCCGGCCCAGCACGCGGTGGCCGCAGCGCTCCAGGGCCGCCAGTCGATCGAGGACCTGGTGCTGCCGGGCGGGCGGCTGCTCGAACAGCGGGACACGGCGTACGAGCTGCTGACCCGGATCCCGGGCGTGACGTGCGTGAAGCCGAAGGGCGCGCTGTACCTCTTCCCACGGCTCGACCCGAACGTCTACAAGATCAAGGACGACCGGCAGATGGTCCTGGACCTGCTGCGGGCCGAGAAGATCATGGTCGTGCACGGGACGGGCTTCAACTGGCACGAGCCGGACCACTTCCGGATCGTCACCCTGCCCACCGCGGCGGACCTGGCGGACGCGGTGACCCGGATCGGCACGTTCCTGGACGGCTACAGCCAGCACTAGCAACCCGATCCGGACAGCACACAAATTTAGATCGAATCTAAGCTAGGATGCCTCCAGAGCACTCAGGAGGCCGTCCCATGTACGAACCGATCCGCACCAAGTCGGTCCACCGGATGGCCGACGACGACCGGACCGCGTACCCGCACCGCTCCCGCGAGGAGGAGCTGGACATCCAGCTCGCCGGACACCTCGCCGCCCTGCTCGCCGTCACCGACGAGCTCGGCGACGGCGACGCGGGCGAGCTCATCGCCCGGCAGGTCGCCAGGCTCCGCGGCGCGCCCCCCGCGCGCCACGCCGGCCTGAGCGGCTCCCCCGCCGAGGCGCTGCACCGCAGGGCCCACGCCCTCGCGGGCCGCGCCCTGGTCGTCGCCGCCTCCCGGGCCGACACGGCCGCCGCGATCCTCGCCGCCGAGCGCATGGACGCGCACACCGCGGCGCTCACCGGGGAATCCCTGGTCGGCGCCCCCTGACGGCCCCGGTCCGCGCGGCCACGACACCGCGCGGACCGGGCGCCACCCACCGGGGCAGCACCTGACCCGAGCCCCCGGCCCCCGACGCTCCCGACCCGCCCCCCGGACGCCCCCCGTCCGGTTCCACACCGGGATCGCGCCTTCACCCCCCGTACACCCAACTCCCCCTGGAATGTGGGTTTCCGCGAGCACTCTGCCCGCGTGAGACGCATTCTGGGAATCGTCCTCGCCGTCCTGCTCCTGGGCGGCGTGGCCGCGGTCCTCGTGACCGGCGGCGACCAGGACGACAAGAGCACGGCAACGAAGACCGTGCGAGGAGTGATCGGGTCGGAGAAGGCGGAGTTCTTCGCCGATCCCGAGGTCGTGAAGGCCCTTGCCGCCAAGGGCCTCACCGTACGGACGGAGACCTCCGGGTCCTGGGACATGGAGCGACTGCCCCTCAAGGGCTACGACTTCGCGTTCCCGTCCGCCAAGGCGCCCGCCGACGAGATCAAGGCCAGGACGAAGGCGACCGGCACCCCGCTGCGGCCCTTCTACTCGCCGCTGGTCGTCGTCGCGCACAGCGCCGCCGCCACGGTGCTCGCCGGCAACGGGCTCGCCACGCTCGGCCCCGGCGGCCACACCGGCACCCTGCGCATGGAGGCCTATCTCGCCGCCGCCCGCGCCGACCGGACCTGGCAGCAGCTCAAGGGCTCCGCCGGGCACGCCGAGCTGAGCGGCACCGTGTTCGTCACCTCCACCGACCCCCTGTCCTCCAACTCCGGCGCGCTCTACCTGGCCGCCGCGAGCTACGTCGCCGACGGCGGCCGGGTCGCCGGGGACAAGGCCGCCGTGGACCGCACGGCCCCGCTGCTCCGCAAGCTGATCCAGGTGCAGGGCGCCCAGCAGTCCAGCTCCGACGCGCCCTTCCGGGACTTCGTCAGCGGCGTCGGCAACCCGCTGGTCCTCGTCTACGAGTCGCAGGTCGCCTCCCAGTTGATCGCCAAGGCGGATCTGGGCGACCTCGTCGTCCTCTACCCGGACACCACCGTCAGCAGCGACCACACGCTCGTCCCGCTCACCGAGGCCGGCCGGACCCTCGGCGAGCTCCTCTCCACCGACCCGGAGCTGCGCCGGCTCGCGGTCCGCCACGGCTTCCGCCCGCAGGGCGCCCCGGCCGAGTTCACCGCCGCCACCGCCGGACTCACCGGCTATCTCGACCAGAAGCTCACCGGGGTCCGCCAGGCGCCCGTGCCCACCTCCGAGGTGCTGCACCGGATGGCGCTGCGGGCCCGCGACCAGGGGGACACCGCATGACCACACCCACGAGCCCGGACAGCCCGCTCGTCCTCACCCCGCCCGAACCGGTCCCGCCGGTCCGCGCCGAGCAGGCCAAGACCCTCGTCCCGGTCGACGACGACGTCCGCACCGAGATGGCCCGGCGCGCCGACGAGTACGTCGGCTCGCTCGCCGGACTCGACGCCCGCTCCCCCGAGTTCGCCGGCCGGATCGGGGAGATCACGGCGCTCGGCGGCGGCGAACTGCGCACCGCCGCCCAGCAGTCCAACCGGATGCTGGACCGCACGGTCCGCTCGCTCGGCACCGACGGCGGCGACCCCCAGGCCCGGGTCGGCGACTCGCTCGTCGCGCTGCGGCGCACCGTCGAGGACCTGGACCCGCGCGACACCCCCGCCAAGGGCGTCCGCAGCCTGCTGTCCAAGCTGCCCGGCGGGAACCGGGTGCGCGACCACATCGCGAAGTACGCCTCCTCGAAGGCCACCCTCGACCGGATCCTCGCCTCCCTGAAGAGCGGCCAGGACGAACTGCGCCGCGACAACGCGGCATTGCAGACCGAGCGGGCCCGGCTGTGGGAGACCATGGGCCGCCTCCAGGAGTACGCGGTGCTCACCGAGGCCCTGGACGGGGCCGTCGAGGAGCGGGTCGCGCGGACCGACGACCCCGCGCAGGCGGACGCGCTCCGCGCCGACGTGCTCTTCCCGGTCCGCCAGAAGCACCAGGACCTGCTGACCCAGCTCGCCGTCTGCGCCCAGGGCTATCTGGCGATGGACGTGGTGCGCCGCAACAACGACGAGCTGATCAAGGGCGTGGAGCGGGCGGCGACGACGACCGTCACCGCGCTGCGGATCGCGGTGATGCTGGCCTCCGCGCTGGAGCACCAGAAGAAGGTCACCGAGCAGGTGAAGGCGCTGCGCGAGACGACCGAGACCCTCATCCAGGGCAACGCGACCGCTCTCGCGGGCCAGTCCGGCGACATCCAGCAACTGGCCGCGGAGCCCGCCGTGGGCCTGGAGACCGTGCGCACCGCGTTCCAGCAGATCTACACGACGCTCGACGCGATCGACACGTACAAGATCCGCGCGACCGAGTCGATGGCCCAGACCGTCGACGCCCTCACCGCCGAACTCGAAACGGCGAGCGCCCACTTGGAACGCACCCGCGAGCCGTCCGGCGGCCCGGGGATCCTCGAAGGGGGCCGCGGATGAGAGCCGTACGCGCCGCCCTCGTCGCGCTCGCCCTCGCGCTGTCGGCGACCGGCTGCGGAGTCGGCGACTCCCCCGACGGCACCGACAACCACACCTACCGCCCCGGCACCCTCCGTATCCTCGCCTCCTCCGAACTCGCCGACATGGCCCCCGTCCTGGAGGAGGTCCGCAAGGCGACCGGCGTCACCGTACGCCCCACCTACGCCGGGACCCTCGACGCCGTCGGGCGGATCGCGTCCGGCGAGGCGGACAAGGAGTTCGACGCGGTCTGGCTGTCGTCCAACGACTACCTGCGGCTGCGCCCGGACACCGCCCGGCGGATCACCGGCGAGACCCCGGTCATGACCTCCCCGGTCGCCCTCGGGGTGCGGCCCGCCGCCGTCGCCCGGCTCGGCTGGGATCCGAAGAAGGTCACCTGGGCGCAGATCCACCGGGCCGTCGCCGACAAGAAGCTCACGTACGGCATGACGGACCCGCTGCGCTCCAACTCCGGCTTCTCCGCGCTGGTTTCGGTGGCGTCCGGCCTGTCCGGCGCGCAGTCCGCGCTCACCGAGAAGGACGTGAAGGCGGCCACCCCGAAGCTGAAGGAGTTCTTCGCCGGGCAGAAGCTGACCTCCGGCTCCTCCGGCTGGCTCGCCACCGCCTACGCCCGCCGCGCCGACGTCGACGCGCTGGTCAACTACGAGTCGGTGCTGCTGTCGATGCCCGGCGGGCTCACCGTGATCCGCCCCGCCGACGGGGTCGTGACGGCGGACTACCCGCTGACCTCGCTCACCGCCGCCCGCCCGGAGGCCAAGGACGCGGCCCGCAGGCTCGCCGCGGGGCTGCGCACCCCGGCCGTCCAGCGCCTGATCACCGAGCGCACCCTGCGCCGCCCGGTCGTCCCCGGGGTGGCCCCGGCGCCCCGGCTCGCGACCGACCCGCGCCGCGAACTGCCCTTCCCCGGCAGCCGTTCCGTCGCCGACGGGCTGCTCGACGCGTACGACAACACGCTGCGCCGCCCCTCGCGTACGGTCTACGTCCTGGACACCTCCGGCTCGATGGAGGGCGAGCGGCTCGACCGGCTCAAGTCGGCGCTCACGGAGCTGACCGGGGACTTCCGGGACCGCGAGGAGGTCACGCTGATGCCGTTCGGCTCGTCGGTGAAGCGCTCCGAGGTCACCACCCGCACGGTCGACCCGGCCGCCCCGAAGGGCGCGCTCGACGCGCTCCGCGCCGACGCGGGCCGCCTGTCGGCCTCGGGCGGCACGGCGATCTACTCCAGTCTGGAGGAGGCGTACACGCGGCTCGGCGCCGACGCGTCGGACGGCGCCTTCACCTCGATCGTGCTGATGACGGACGGCGAGAACACCGACGGCTTCCCGGCGGTGGCCTTCGACACCTTCCACGCCTCGCTCACCCCCGCCCAGAAGCGCACCCCGGTCTTCCCGGTCCTCTTCGGCGACTCCGACCGGTCCGCGCTCGCCCATGTCGCCGAGCTCACCGGCGGCCGCCTCTTCGACGCGACCCATGGCTCGCTCGACGGAGCCTTCGAGGAGATCCGTGGCTATCAGTGACCGTCTGCTGCGGTACGCCGAGTCCCGCAAGAACCTCACCGGCTGCGTGTGCGGCCTGGCCGGTCTCGGCCTCGCCCTGACCGGTACGGCGGGCCCGCTGTGGCCGCTTGTCGTCGCGGGTCTGTACGGCGCGGGGGCGCTGATCGCCCCGCCGGAGCGCCCGGCGGCGCCCGCCTTCGCGGACCCGGCGGAGCAGCTGGACGCGCTGCGGGCGGACCTGGCGACGCTGCGCGGCTACCTGGCCGAGGTGGAGCTCCCGCCGGCCGCGCACGGGCGCCTGACGGAGCTGGACACCCTGCTGGGCGCCCTGCTGGAACCGGGCTGGGTGAGCGACCCCGAGCACCTGCGGATCCTGGGCCGGGCGGTGCGCCAGGACGTCCCGGAGGCCGTCGACGCGTTCGTACGCAGTCGGTGGTGGACCCGGGCCGTGCCGGGCAAGGAGCCGCCGGAGCGGCATCTGGAGCGGCAGCTGGCGGCGCTGCACGGGGAGGCGGAGACGATCGCCGACGCCCTGCACGAGGCGGAGGCCCGGCGCCAGGAGACCCACACCCGCTATCTGGAGGACCGGGGCCGCTAGGCCGGGTCCGGGCATGCGCCGGCCCCCGTAGCCGTGAGGGGGCTCCGGGGGCCGGATGCGTCGTGGTGGGCCGTCGTGACCCCACTGGTCAGGGCGGTAGTTCGGGGCAACCCACCACGAGTCTTCGGTGTGCCGTTACGGGATCAGCCCAGGCGCTCGACCAGCGCGCGGTACTCGTCCCACAGCTCCTTCGGGGTGTGCTCCCCGAAGGTCTCCAGGTGCGCGGGGACCAGGGCGGCCTCCTCGCGCCAGACGTCCTTGTCGACGGTGAGCAGGAAGTCCAGGTCGGCCTCGGGCAGGTCCAGTCCTTCGGTGTCCAGGGACTCCCGGGTCGGCAGGACGCCGATGGGGGTCTCGACGCCCTCGGCCTTGCCCTCAAGACGCTCGACGATCCACTTCAGGACGCGGCTGTTCTCGCCGAAGCCGGGCCACACGAACTTGCCCGCGTCGTTCTTGCGGAACCAGTTCACGTAGTAGATCTTCGGCAGCTTCGCCTGGTCCTTGTCGGCACCGACCTTGACCCAATGCGCCATGTAGTCGCCCATGTTGTAGCCGCAGAACGGCAGCATGGCGAACGGGTCGCGGCGCAGCTCGCCGACCTTGCCCTCGGCGGCGGCGGTCTTCTCGGAGGCCACGTTGGCGCCGAGGAAGACGCCGTGCTGCCAGGAGAAGGCCTCGGTCACCAGCGGGACGGCGGTGGCGCGGCGGCCGCCGAAGAGGATCGCCGAGATCGGCACGCCCTTCGGGTCCTCCCACTCCGGCGCGATGATCGGGCACTGCCCGGCCGGGACGGTGAAGCGGGCGTTCGGGTGGGCGGCCGGGGTCTCGGACTCCGGCGTCCAGTCGTTGCCCTTCCAGTCGGTCAGGTGGGCGGGCGCCTCCTCGGTCATGCCCTCCCACCAGACGTCGTTGTCGTCGGTGAGCGCGACGTTGGTGAAGACGGAGTTGCCCCACATCGTCTTCATGGCGTTGGCGTTGGTGTGCTCGCCGGTGCCGGGCGCGACGCCGAAGAAGCCGGCCTCGGGGTTGATCGCGTAGAGGCGGCCGTCCGCGCCGAAGCGCATCCAGGCGATGTCGTCGCCGATGGTCTCGACGGTCCAGCCGGAGATCGTGGGCTCCAGCATGGCGAGGTTGGTCTTGCCGCAGGCGGACGGGAAGGCGGCGGCCACGTACTTCGCCTCGCCCTGCGGCGGGGTCAGCTTGAGGATGAGCATGTGCTCGGCCAGCCAGCCCTCGTCACGCGCCATGACGGACGCGATGCGCAGCGCGTAGCACTTCTTGCCGAGCAGGGCGTTGCCGCCGTAGCCCGAGCCGAAGGACCAGATCTCGCGGGTCTCGGGGAAGTGCGAGATGTACTTGGTGGAGTTGCACGGCCACGGAACGTCGGCCTCGCCCTCGGCGAGCGGGGCGCCGAGGGTGTGGACGGCCTTCACGAAGAAGCCGTCGGTGCCGAGCTCGTCGAGGACGGCCTGTCCCATGCGGGTCATCGTGCGCATGGAGACCGCGACGTACGCGGAGTCGGTGATCTCGACGCCGATGGCGGAGAGCGGGGAGCCGACGGGGCCCATGCAGAACGGGACGACGTACATCGTCCGGCCCTTCATGGAGCCGCGGAAGATGCCCTTCTCACCGGCGAAGATGTCCTTCATCTCGGCCGGGGCCTTCCAGTGGTTGGTCGGGCCCGCGTCCTCCTCCTTCTCGGAGCAGATGAAGGTCCGGTCCTCGACGCGCGCGACGTCGGTCGGGTCGGAGGCCGCGTAGTACGAGTTGGGCCGCTTGACCGGGTCCAGCTTCTTGAAGGTCCCCTTGGAGACGAGCTCCTCGCACAGGCGCTCGTACTCGGCCTCGGAACCGTCGCACCAGACGATCCGGTCGGGCTGAGTGATCTCGGCGATCTCGTTGACCCACGAGATCAGTTCCTTGTGCTGGGTGGGGACGGTGGAGGGAGCCGCGTTGTCGCGCGCCACGATTGCTCCTTGTTGAGGGGTTTTTAAGATGTATGCCCCTTGGGGGCTGCGACCCGGATGCGTCGTAGGCGCTCATCCGGTGCCGACCGCACTCATTTGATCATCCGATGCTACCGCCCATATGTCCAGAGGGCCTCACACGTGAGCATCGCCACTCGGACGTCGGCTCTCATATCCGGTACCTACGGAGGCGTAGGTAGCATTCGGTGCCATGACTGCAGCCACGCCGGAACTCACGCCGCTCCCGCTCAAGCCGAGACTCAGGGGCTGGCTGCACGCCGGGATGTTCCCCGCGGTGATCGTCGCGGGCCTCGTCCTGGTCGCCCTCTCGGACTCGCCGAGGGCCCGGATCGCCTGCGGGATCTACGTCCTCACCGCCTGCCTGCTCTTCGGCATCAGCGCCCTGTACCACCGGGGCAACTGGGGCCCGCGCGGCGAGGCGGTGCTGCGGCGCCTCGACCACGCCAACATCTTCCTGATCATCGCGGGCACGTACACCCCGCTGACCCTGCTGCTCCTCCCGGACTCCACCGGGCGCCCGCTCATGTGGGCGGTCTGGGCGGCGGCGGCCGCGGGCATCGCCTTCCGGGTCTTCTGGGTCGGCGCCCCCCGCTGGCTGTACACGCCCTGCTACATCGCGATGGGCTGGGCCGCCGTCTTCTTCCTGCCCGACTTCATGCGCACCGGCGGCATCGCCGTCCTCGTCCTGGTGATCGTCGGCGGTCTGCTCTACAGCGCGGGCGGCGTCATCTACGGCATCAAGCGCCCGAACCCGTCACCCCGCTGGTTCGGCTTCCACGAGGTCTTCCACTCCCTCACCCTCGCCGCGTTCATCGTCCACTACGTGGGCATCTCGCTGGTCGCGTACCAGCACTCCTGACCAGCCCGACAGCCTGACCAGCCCCACCGGCCTGACCAGGCACAATGACGGCCATGCCCGTCACCCCCGACCGCCCAGGCCTGCGCGAGCGCAAGAAGCTCAGGACCCGCGCCGCGATCCGCCGCGCCACCTTCCGGCTCGTCACCGAGCAGGGGTACGAGGCCACCACCATCGAGCAGATCGCGGCGGCGGCCGAGGTCTCCCCCTCCACCGTCGTGCGCTACTTCCCGGTGAAGGAGGACATCCTCCTCACCGACGAGCAGGACGCCCTCCTCGAAGCCCGGCTCCTCGCCCGCCCGGCCGGCGAGGAGCCCCTGGAGTCGCTGCGGGCCGTCGTCGTCGACGCCGTCTCGGCCGCCCTCGTCCACGAGCCGGCCGAGACCCGGCTGCGGGCCCGCCTGATGGTGGAGATCCCCGCCGTCCGCGCCCGGCTCACCGAGACCACCGCCGAGAGCGCCCGCCGGCTCTCCCGGGCCGTCGCCGAGCGCACCGGCCGCGACCCCGACGACCTGGAGGTACGGGTCTTCACCGCGGCCGTCCTCGGCGCCCTGCGCGAGGCCACCCTGCACTGGGCCGAACACGGCGGGCGCGACGACCTGGTCGAGCTCCTCGACCGGACCGTCGACACCCTCAAGGACGGACTGACCCTCCGGCCGCCCCGCCCAGCGCGGCCCTGAGCACCTCGCCCGACGCCGGGTTCTCCGCACAGCCCCACACCCCGTGCGGGCAGTAGTCGGTGAAGGTCTGGTACACCGGCCGGTGCCGCGCGAACCAGTCGAGCATCCCCCGCACGTACGCCGGGTTGTCCCCGTTGCGGAAGAGCCCCCACTCCGGGAACGAGACCGGCTTGCCGTGCGCCGCGGCGAAGGCGGCGTGGTGCGCGAGCCCGTACGCCTCGGTGACCTGCTCCTCGAAGGAGAGCCCGGCCGGCTGGTCGTACGCGTCCATGCCGATCACGTCGACGTACGCGTCGCCCGGATAGCAGCGCGGCCAAGCGATGGCGTCCAGCCCCCGGCTCGGCGTGAAGTCGAAGCGGAAGCGCTGCCCCGGCACCTCGCGCAGCACCCCCACCACCCGCCGCCAGTACGCCTTCCAGGCCTCCGGGTCGGGCCCGCAGCGATGGCTGTACGTGGTCCCGTTCATCTCCCACCCCAGCACCAGGACCGCGTCCCCGAGCCGATGGCGCACCAGCCGCTCCCCCAGCGTCCTGAAGTGCCCGTCGTACGCCCCGGCCGCCCCGCGCCGCAGCCCCTGCCGCACCTCCCCGTCGGCGAGCTCCGCCTCGCTGCGGTCGAGCAGCGGCACGTTCAGCACGAACAGGCGCCCCGGCCGCTCCTCCTTCCAGTGCGCCCACGGCTCGAACAGCGCCGGATGCCCCTCGATGTTGGACCAGCGGTCGCCCGGCAGATAGGTGTGCCCGACGCCCAGCGGCTCCCCGCCGAGCCACCGCTCCACCCCGGCGATCCGCCGCACCCCGGCCTCGTCGGAGCCGGTGAAGAAGCCGGACGGCACCCCGGGCAGCGGCCTCGGCGGCTCGGGCGGCGCCGCCAGCTCCCCGGCCGGCCGGCCACCCGGCGCGAGCCGCCCGTACGGCAGCAGGAACACGAAGGCGGCCGCGAGCAGCACCGTCAGCGCCACTCGCGGCCAGCAGGAGGAAGCTCGCACGTCAGCTGGTCCAGAACTCCCACCAGCGGGTCAGGATCAGCATCCCGATGACCCCGATGTGCAGCACCGGCAGCGCGAAGGTGAAATCCCCGAGGAAGCCCTTCACGACGGCCGGCGCGGGCAGCGTCCCCTGCCGCACGTTGTGCGCGGTCACGTACCAGAACATGGTGATCGTGGCGCACCAGGCCAGGCAGCACCACAGGCACAGCGAGTTGATCTCGTACAGCGACTGGTACATCAGCCAGGTGCAGAAGCCGACCCCGAAGAGCATCCCGGCGTTGAGCCCGAGCCAGAACCAGCCGCGGTAGCGGGCGCCGGCCAGGATCCCGGCGCCCACGGCGGCGACCACGGCGTACGTGACGAGCCCCAGCATCGGGTTCGGGAAACCGAACACCGCGGCCTGCTCGCTCTTCATGATGTTGCCGCACGAGACGACCGGGTTGAGGCTGCACCCCGGCTGGAAGCCCGGGTCCTCCAGGAGCTTGAACTTGTCGATCGTGATGACCCAGCCGGACAGCACGCCCGCCGCGCCCGTCACCATCAACATCCAGGCGAAGGCCCGGCTCGTGCCGGTCCCCGCTCCGCCCGTCCGCTCGCCCTCCCGCTGCCGCTGTCCCGGTACCGCGCCCCGTACGTTCACCGTCGCCATGCCGCCGCCCCCTGCCCGCTCAGCCCTGGATCCGGCTCACCGGCACCGCGATGTGGCCCGAGTTCTTCACGATCTCGTCGGAGGAGATGAACGCCTTCAGGATCTCCTCCGCCACCGGCGCGCCCGGCTCCGCGCCCGGCCACGGCACGACCGGGACCTTCACGATGACATGACCGGTCTCGTACGCCGCCGCCTGCCAGTCCGGCGCCACCGGGCACTGCGCGTTCATGAACGGCAGGGTCAGCACGGCCCGCTCCGCCTCGACGAGCAGGTGCGCGCCGATCCCGCGCTCCTGGCCCGCGTCGACGACGATGCCGCCGATCGGCACGCCCATGCCCTCCAGGGTCGCCCGCAGCTCCGCCTCGCCGGCCTCCCGGCCGTGCTCGCCGTCACCGAGCGAATACACCATCAGAAAGGGAGTGGCGGGCATGTCGTCGGTGGGCCCGAGGGTCCACGAGATGACGGTGAGCGTGCCCATCGTATGGGCGCTGTGCTCCGTCGGCAGGACATTGGAAGTGGTCATGGATCGGGATGCTAGGGGACGAACACCCGTCACCCTCAGCCGAATTCACTCATTCGGCCGACATTCCGTCCGTCGGCATTTCGGGCGCAACGAAGCGCGGTCTACATCGTTGTGCCCAGGGGGCATCAGCCGACCTCAGGAGATCGCTCATGACCGTCCCGCGCCGTACCGCCCTGCGGTCCCTCTTCGCGCTGGCCGTCACCGCTTTCACAGGCGGCGCGCTGGCCCGGATCGGGACGAAGGGGCCGGACCGGCCCCCCGGCGACGTCTTCGACGAGATGTACGCCGGACGGCGCATCCAGGGCGGTCCGGGACCGGACGGCGAGCCCCAGGCCCTCGTCGACGGCCGGCCGCTCCATCTGATGCGCTGCGCCGACGGCGGCTTTGTCACCCCGATCGACCACTACGAGTCCTGTCCGACGCCGCTGGCGGCCGTCCGTACGGCCGTGGACGTGCTGGGCTCCGCCCGGTTGTCCCGCCTCGCCGCCGCCCACGGCACGCACCCGGGAGGGAGCCCGCGTGGCGTACACGCGTAAGAACCAGAGCGATCTGACGAGCGCCGAGCGGAAGCGGTTCGTCTCCGCCGTCCTCGAACTCAAGCGGACCGGGACGTACGACGACTTCGTCCGCGCCCATATCGACCACTACGTCGCCGACGGCGAGGGCAAGCGGCGCGAGGCGCACATGTGCCCCAGCTTCCTGCCCTGGCACCGCAGGTTCCTGCTGGAGTTCGAGCGGGCGCTGCGCCGGATCGACCCGGCCGTGACCGTCCCGTACTGGGACTGGACCCGGGACGGCACGGCGGCCGCGTCCCTGTGGAGCGACGACTTCATGGGCGGCAACGGGCGCCGGGGCGACCTCCAGGTGACGACCGGCCCGTTCGCGTACGCGGGCGGCCGCTGGACGGTCAAGCAGAACATGACCGAGGGCAACTTCCTCACCCGGGACTTCGGGCGCCCGCGCGACCCGATCACGCTGCCGACGGCCGCGCACGTGGAGGAGGTCATGGGCGAGCGGGCGTACGACGTGTCGCCGTGGAACTCGACCAGCGCGTCCGGCTTCCGCAACCGGATGGAGGGCTGGGCCGGCGGCCAGGGCAACGAGCGCTTCCGCCTGCACAACCGGGTGCACCGGTGGGTCGGCGGGATGATGCTGGGCGGGGCCTCGGTCAACGACCCGGTGTTCTGGCTGCACCACGCCTTCGTCGACCTGCTCTGGTCGCGCTGGCAGCAGCGCAACCCGGGGGCGGGCTATCTGCCGAAGGACCCGCCGCCGCTGGGCGATCCGCAGTACCGGCGGGTGGTCTCGCTGAACGAGCGGCTCGGCCCGTGGAACGTCACCCCGGCGGAGCTGCTCGACCACAGCGCCGACTACCGCTACGCGTGACAGCGTCCCCCCGGCCCGTCGGGCCGGGGGGACGCTGTCGTGGCCGGGACTCAGCCGCCGTAGCCGCCCTCACCGTGGTGACCGTCGACGTTCGCGCACTGGTTGCCGAAGGTCGGGTTCAGCAGGCCGATGATGCTGACGCTGTTGCCGCAGAGGTTGACCGGCACGTGGACCGGGACCTGCACGACGTTGCCGGAGGCGACGCCGGGAGAGTGGGCGGCGACCGCCTCGGCGCCGGAGTCGGCGACGGCCAGGCCGGCTCCGCTGAGGGCAACGGCACCCGTGCCGGCGAGAACAGCGGCAGCCTTCGCGATGCGAGACATCAAGAACTCCTTGAACGTGGAAAGCGACCGCGAGAATCACGGTCACGCGTTTCTTCAACGCCGAAATGCCGTGCGGGTCACGGCCATTGCGCCGAATGGAAACTCATCGGAAGAGATGGCCCGCAGATCACCCGAACGCCCGCCGTCGGATACGGCGGGGCGGACCGGGACCTGCGGGCCGCGGCCATGCGACAAGCCTTCATCTGCAACGAGCAGAGATCCCTCGGGTGGCGGGAAGAATCGTGTCTTCACCCGCCGGATCAATGGTCGTACAAAAGAGCGCCGTCCGGCCGGCTACGGTGCCAGGCCCAGCTGCGGGTCCAGCGCGCCGTTCAGCGCGGGGGCGAGGACGCCGACCTCGGGCGCCGTGAGCCCCGGCAGGATCCCGCCGGCCTGCGGGGTGCGCAGCGCGTTGCCCACGGTGGCACCGGGGGTGACGGCCTTCATCTCCGCGCGGGGGCTGGTGAGCTCGGCCGTGCCGGGCTCGCTGTCCCTGAGGAGCTCGGGCAGCGGGGCGGCGATGTCGGTCCGCGACAGGGTGCTGTCGAGCGGGATACGGGGCAGGGTGAGGTCCGGCAGGCTGCCGACGCCCTCGTGGAAGCCGGTGGGCGCACCCGGCACCGGCGTGGGGACGCCGGTGGCGATGGTGGGGGCGTCCATCGGGATCACCGGCTCAAGGCCCTGGAGCGGCACCACCACGGGGGCGTCGGCGACGGCGGGGGTCGCCAGGGCCGCGGACGCGAGGGCGGTGGCCAGGAGACCCAGGCCGGCGTGAGATCGCAGATTCATGTCCTGCAAACGAGTTCCGGGCGGGGAACGTGACGCAATTCCCCTGAGTGCAGCAACGCCGGGGGTCCTCACCGGTGAGCGGCGAGGACCCGGGTTGACGAAGCGTCAGCGTGGGGTTCAGTGGCGGCCGCGGACCAGCCGGCCGCCGCGCAGGTACATCACGCTGCCGCCGACGAGGAGCGCGGCGCTGATGGCGGCGGCTCCCATGAGAGCGGCGGAGTCGCTGCCGGTGTCGGGGAGGTGGGGGTGACCGCCGGGGTGCCCGGGAGGCGGCGTGGTCTCACCACCGGGACCGCAGTCCGGCCCGGTCTCGTCGTCGCAGCCCGGCTCGTCCGGGTTGGTGGGCGGCGGGGTCTCGCCACCGGGCGGGGTCGGGTGGGTGGGCGGCGGGGTGGTCCCGCCCCCGGGGACGCAGTCCGGCCCGCTCTGGCCGTCCTCGCACCCCGGCTCGTCCGGGTTGGTGGGCGGCGGCGTCTCCCCGCCGGGCTCATGACAGCCCGGCCCGGTGTCGCCCTCCTCGCACCCCGGCTCGTCCGGGTTGGTCGGCGGCGGCGTCTCCCCACCCGGCTCGCACCAGGGCCCGCTCTCGCCTTCCTCACAGCCGGGCTCGTCGGGGTTGGTGGGCGGCGGGGTCCCGGGACCCGGACCGCAGTCCGGACCGGGGTGACCGTCCTCGCACTCCCCCGGCCCACCGGGCTCGTCGGGGTTGGTCGGCGGCGGAGTCCCGGGCCCCGGACCACAGTCCGGCCCCGGGTGCCCGTCCTCGCACTCCCCCGGCTCGTCGGGGTTGGTGGGCGGCGGGGTCTCGCCACCGGGCGGGGTCGGGTGGTCTCCCGGCGGGGTCGGGTGGTCTCCGGGCGGCGTGGGGTGGTCCCCGGGCGGGGTCGGGTGGTCCCCGGGCGGCGTGGGGTGATCCCCGGGCGGGTTCGGGTGGTCGCCGGGCGGGTTCCCCTCGTCCCCGTAGCCCCCCGAGTCGTCGTCCCCGTAGCCGTCGGGGTCGTCGGCGGCGGAGTGGACCGCCTTGGCGCACAGTTCGCTGATGGCGGCCCCCAGGGACCCGAGCTGCGCGTGGTCGCCGCAGGCGTCGGCGGCGGCCGGCATCCGGGCGTGGTTCCCCGGGCCGGATCCGGGTGAATCCCCCGCCGCGAAGGCGGAGTTCGCCGCGAGGGCGAAGCCGCCGGTCAGCGAGAGGATGCCCGTCGCCGCGGCGGCCGTGAGCATTTTCCTGGTGATGATGGATCGCATACCGCTCTTCCTCTGGGAAAGGGAGAGACCGGCGAGGATCCCCCCTCGCTCCGACCGGCCCGTGTTCCCCGCCGTCCGACTGCGTGGGGATGGCGAGAGCGTAAGGACCGGATAAGGCGCACGATCGACCCCACGCGACACATGATCCGAAAATCATTCAATCGGACTCACGGAGAGAGCAGAGGAAAGCCCTGGCGGGGAAGGTCCGCCAGGGCCGGTCGCCACAAGGGGCGTTGACAGTCCGTCAGGACGTCAGGACGTCAGCCACCGAGCGGGAGACCGCCGAGCAGGGAGCCCGCGCCCTTGCCGGCCTGGTTCAGCTGACCCGCGGTCTCGGTCACCTTCGCGACGGGCGAGCCGTCCGTGGTGCTGCTGAGCGCGTCCGACTTGAGACCGTCGCTGGTCAGCGATCCGAGGCCACCGTCCAGGCTGGTGGGCACCATCGAGTCCGCGGCCATCGCGGGCGCGGCGACACCCAGGGCCATCACAGAACCGGCGATGACCGCGGCAACCTTGGTGGGCTTCATGAATGAGGGTCCTTCCTTCTGGCGTACACGTGTCGGCGCAAGCAACTCGCTTGCCGTACAGGCCTCTTGGGTGATTCCCGTACGTCGTTCTGCCCTCTGTAACGAGACGTGCGCTCCCCGGAAACTCCGGGAGAAGGGATTTCTCGACACTGCACCCGAATGATGCGGGCCGGTGTGCTTTGCCGATGGAATGACATACGAACAGCCGTGCGCGCCCGGAGTGTCGGCCGGGCGGACCGTCCGGATCCGGGGTCACGTGCCTGCGGGTATAGCCGTCCGCAACCACAGAACTACTGAGCGCCACGTCTCCGTTCGAGTGAATCCCGCCCCCGGCCTGCCCCTCCCCGGGGCGTACGCCGTTGCACTCGGCGGCGCACAGGCGTGCGTCCGAACGGGTCACGACCCAGTGGGCAGACGGCGAAAGGCCGGCGCGCCACCCCTGGCGGGGGTGGCGCGCCGGCCTCGGAAGGACAAACGATCCGGCGTGCGAGATCAGGCGTTGATGCAGGTGTTGCCGAAGGTCGGGTTCAGCAGGCCGATCACGTTGAGGGTGTTGCCGCAGAGGTTGACCGGCACGTGGACCGGGATCTGCACGACGTTGCCGGACGCGACACCCGGGGAGCCCACGGCCGCGGCCTCGGCACCGGCGTCGGCGGAGGCGACACCGGCGGTGCCGGCGACGGCGGCGGCGGCACCGAGGGACAGGACGACGGCCTTCGCGATACGGGACATGAAGAGGATCTCCTCGATCGATGGGAAGCGACGGAAACAGCGCGGGCTGCGAGGTCGGCGCGGACGGTTCGGCCCGGCTCCTTCAACAACGCCCCGGCAATTCATCGGTTGCTCTCCCGAACGGGTGACGTTCAACCGATCTTTGGGCCATAGGAGGGTCATTCGAGTGACCGGACCTGAAAAGGGGCAACACGCTCAACGAGGAACCGGCCTGAAGGATACGGAAGTTAGCGTTTGTGAGCATCTAATGCTTACTATCGCCCGCCGTGGGGGTTATAACGTTCCCGAACGTTGCTTCCGGTCCCGTCACGCGTTCTTGCATTTTGCGCGGACGACACCTTCCTCTCTCCCGGTCTACGCGGGTCTTCCCTTCCTTCTCTCATCAAAGCGGAGAACCTGTATGCGGAATTCAGCGGTTCATGCCGTACGCCGGAGCGTGCTCTGCGCCGTGTCGTGCGCGGCCCTCTCCGCCGCGCTCCCGGCCGCCTCCGCCGTCGCCCCCAAGCCGACGGAAGCCGCCCGGCTCCCCTTCGCCCCCCGGTACCAGGCCGTCCAGCACGGCGGCCTCGTCCGGGCCGCCAACGCCTCGGCCAGGGGCACCCTGGGCACCGAGTCCGTCAACGACAACGCCACGTTGGGGTACGTGGACATCGACGACGACGCCAACACCTACAACTCCAGCAGCGCGGAGCTGCGCGTCCCCGACGGGGCCCGGGTCAGCTGGGCCCGCCTGTACTGGGGCGGCAACCTGCGCGTCGGCGAGCAGAAGCCGCCCAAGGACAACGGGCGGGTGCTGATCGCCGAGCCCGGCGGCTCGTACAAGGCGCTGCTCGCCGACACCACCACCGGTCACCGCACCGGCGACGGCGCCGACGCCTTCCAGGCCTCCGCCGACGTCACCGAGCTGGTCCGCTCGTCCCGTTCGGGCCTGTGGACCGTCGCCCAGGTCAACGTCGCGATGGGCCGTTCGGCCGTCGGCGGATGGGGTGGCTGGACCCTGGTCGCCGCGTACGAGAAAGCCGACGAGCCACTGCGCCGACTGGCCGTATGGGACGGCTTCGAAACGGTCGGCCCGAAGAACCGCGAGCTCGCAATGCAGCTCGCGCTCGGCAAGGACCGTATTCCCCAGGGGGCGGGCGGCCTGCTCGGTCTTGTCGCCTATGACGGCGACCGGGGGACTTCCGGGGATTACCTCGCGGTGGAATCCGAACGGGCTAAGACCGTCACGCGGAGCACGCTCTCCGATTCCGCGAATTCCGCGGACGACGTGATGAACTCCAGCATCACGGAATCGGGAACAAGTCGGATGGAACGACTGCCCGCTCATCAGAACACCCTGGGGTACGACTCCGACGTCTTCGATCTGCGGGGGGCGCTGCGCCATGGGGCCGATCGTTTCCACATCCGCGTCGGCAGCCGGACGGACACCGTCTGGCTCGGCGCGCTCTTCCTCCAGGCGGACGTCCGGCGGGCGGTCGCCCGGAGCTGACGTGCTGCACGCGGTCCAGCCGGGTGACGGCGGGGTCGCCAGGGTCGTCACCGACCTGGTCCGCGCCCAGGTGGCGGACGGGCTGCGGGTCGCCGTGGCCTGCCCGCCCGGCACCGAACTCGCCGACGCCGTACGGGCCGAGGGCGCCGACACGTACGCGTGGCGGGCGGGCCGGGACCCGGGCCCGGCGAGCCTGCGGGAGACCCGGGAGCTGCGGCGGCTGATCCGTACCGTCCGCCCCGCACTCGTCCACGCGCACAGCGCCAAGGCCGGGCTGTGCGCCCGACTCGCCCTGCGGGGACGGGTTCCGACGGTGTATCAGCCGCACGCCTGGTCCTTCGAGGCGGTCGAGGGGCGGACCGCGGCGCTCGCCCGGCGCTGGGAGCGCTGGGCCGCCCGCTGGACGGCCCGGATCGTCTGCGTCAGCGAGGCCGAGCGGCGTACCGGCGAGGCCGCCGGGGTGCGGGCGCCGTGGTCGGTGATCCACAACGGGGTGGACGCCGAGCACTTCGCGCCGCCCCCCGAGGCGGCGCCGTCCGACGGCGGGGCGGCCGGGCCGCTCGTCGTCTGCGTGGGGCGGCTCTGCCGGCAGAAGGGGCAGGACGTGCTGCTCGCCGCCTGGCCGGCGGTGCTCGCCGCCGTGCCGGACGCCCGGCTCGTCCTGGTCGGCGAGGGGCCCGACGGGGAGCGGCTGCGGGCCGCCGCCGGGCCCTCGGTGCGCTTCGCGGGCGCCGTGCCCGACACCGCGCCCTGGTACCGGGCCGCCGATCTCGTCGTGCTGCCCTCCCGCTGGGAGGGCATGGCGCTCGCGCCCCTGGAGGCGATGGCGAGCGGACGGCCGGTGGTCGTCGGCGACGTCGACGGCGCGCGCGAGAGCCTGCCGCCCGGTCATGAGGAGCTGTGTCTGGTCCCGCCCGGGGACCCGGCCGCCCTCGCCGCCGCGCTCGGCCGCCTGCTGGGCGAGCCCGGGCTGCGGCGCTCGATGGGCCGCGAGGCCCGCGAGCACGTACTCAGCAGATTCGATGTGCGGCGCACCGGCGCGGCCGTCGCGGAGCTCTACCGCGAACTGGCCGGAGTGCGGTGCACGGAGCACAGAGAGCCGATTGCGCAGTGACTACCGAAAGCACCAGCGTCCCTTCCTCACCGGGCCCGTGGCCCTCGGTGGGCTCCTTCACGGGCCTCGCCTCCCTGGCGTCGCCGCGCGGCGCCTCCAACCGGCTGGCGCTGCCGCCACGGCGTCCGGCCCGGACGCGGTTCTCCGTCGTGCCGCTGACGGCGGCCGACGCCGTCGCCGTCCTGCTCGCGGTCGGCGTGCTGTCCGTCGCGCACCGGCGCTGGGAGCTCTCGCTGCTGGTCGTCGGCATCGTCGTCCTGCTGGACGGCCGGGCCGGTCTGTACCGGCCCGGCGCCGTGCTCGCCGGGGCCCTCGACGACCTGCCCGCGCTGGCCTCCCGGGCCGGTGTCGCCTGGTGCGTGACGGCCGCCGCGGTCGCCGCGTACGCCCCGGGTCTCGCGATCGGCCCGCTGCGGCTGTGCGGCGCGTACGGGACGCACCTCGCGGCCGTGGTCACGCTGCGCGGACTCGTGCACGCGCGGCGGCGGCGGGCGGTCCGGGCGCATCCGCGCTCGGCGCTCGTGGTCGGCGCGCCCGGCGCGGCGCGGCGGTTCGCGGCGGCGCTCGGGCAGCACCCCGAGTACGGCATCCGGCCGGTGGGCCTGGTGGCCGGGCGGCCGGACGGCGAGCGGGGGCTCCCGGTGCTCACCACGCCCGAGGAGATCCACCGGGCGGTCATCCAGAACACCGTCCGCGACGCCGTCTTCCTCACCGAGGACGACGGGCTCGTGACCCTCTTCCAGCACTACGGTTGCACCACCTGGCGGGTCGGCGGCGAGCCGCGGCCCGGCGCGATGGGCGACCACCTGTGGGGGTACGGCAGCCACCGCCTGGTGCCGATCGCCGAGCGGCGCGGGCTGACCGCGAAGCGGGCCCTGGACGTGGCGCTCGCCGGGCCCGCGCTCGCGGTCGCGCTGCCGGTGCTCGTCGTCTGCGCGCTGGCGGTGCGGCTCGCGGACGGGCCCGGGGTGCTGTTCCGGCAGGAGCGGGTGGGCCAGAACGGGCGCCTGTTCACGCTGCTCAAGTTCCGTACGCTGCGCCCGTCCGACGAGACGGAGTCGGCGACCCGGTGGAGCGTCGCCCACGACCACCGGATGAGCGCCGCCGGGCACTTCCTGCGCAAGACCTCGCTGGACGAGCTGCCGCAGTTGTGGAACGTGCTGCGCGGCGACATGAGCCTGGTCGGGCCGCGGCCCGAACGGCCGTACTTCGTGGCCCAGTTCAGCCGGGTGCACGCCGGGTACGCGGCCCGGCACCGGATGCCGGTGGGGCTCACCGGGCTCGCCCAGGTGCACGGGCTGCGCGGCGACACCTCGATCGAGGACCGCTGCCGCTTCGACAACCACTACATCGACCACTGGTCGCTCTGGCAGGACGTGTGCATCCTGCTGCGCACGGCGGCCGGGCTCGTGCGACCGACGGGGAGCTGACGATGGCGACGGCCGTTTCGCTGCCGGGGACCGGCCCGGCCGGCCTCGGGGTACGGGAGTGGGCGCGCAGGGCCGGGTCCCTGTCGCCGGTGCTCGCCGTGATCGCCCTGCTGCTCGTGCCGGGCGGCGGGGGCGGCGCGCAGGGCGGAACGGGCGGTACGGGCACGGTCGCCGACGCCGCGTCGGGGCTGCTCGTGCTGATCTGCCTGGTGCGGGTGGTGCGTTCGGGGGCGCGGCCGCTGAGCCGGGCGGCGGCCGTCGTGCTCGGGCTGCCGGTGTTCGGCGTCTGCCTGGCGGCGATCACCTCCCACGACCCGGGCGCCAGCCTGCCGGGCGTCGCCCGCTACGTACAGATCTTCGTGCTCGTCCCGGCGGCCGTGCTCCTGATGATCCGCGACCGGCGGGACTTCGCCGTGGTGGCGTGGGCGCTGGTCGGCCTCGGCCTCCTGGAGGGCGGGGTGGGCGTCGTGCAGTTCCTGACCGGCACCGGCGCCTCCTACCAGGGCGCGGACATCCGCGCGGTCGGCACCTTCGGGGCGACCGACGTGATGGGCATGGCGACGGTCGTCGCGTACGCCCTGGTCATCGCGACCGGGCTCGCGCTGGGCGGGACGGCGGGCCGGGCCCGTACGGCGGCGCTGGTCTGCGCCGGGCTGCTCTTCCTGCCGCTCGTCCTCTCCTTCAGCCGGGGCGCCTGGATCGCGACCGTGCTGACCGTCGCCGCCCAGCTGCTCCTGTCGGGCCTGCGGCGGGCCGGGCGGGTGGCGCTCGCCGCGGGCGCGCTGGGCGTGGTCCTGGTGGGCGGGCTCGGCATCGGCTCCGAGATGGTGAAGGAGCGGGTCACCAGCATCACCCAGGTCGCGGCGGCGCCCGACCAGTCGGTGACCGACCGGTACACGATGTGGGCGGCGGCGGGCCGGATGTGGCAGAGCGAGCCGCTGACGGGCGTGGGCCTGAAGGGCTTCCCCGCGTACCGCGATTCGAACGCCTCGCTGGCGCTGTCCTCCGGCAGCGACACGGCGGGCGCGGGCGCCGTCTTCCAGCGCCAGCCGCTGCTCTCCCCGCACAACATGTACCTGCTGATCCTGAGCGAGCAGGGCCTGATCGGTCTGCTCGCCCTGGCGGGCGGCTGGGCCGCGCTCCTGGTCATGGCCCTGCGGCGGCGCCGCCTCGGCGCGGACCGCGCCCTGGTCGCCGTCGGCCTGCTGGCCTGGCAGCTCATCGACTTCTTCTACGCGGACATCGGCGGCCCCTCGACGGTCCTGATGTCGGTCGTCCTCGGCCTGGCCGCGTGGTGGTCCCTGGCGGAGGCGCCCCGTGCGTGACCCCTGGTCCGCCCCTCCGGACCCGACGGACACCTCCCCGGTCCCGCCCGCCCCCGTCACCGGCGCGCGGGACCACGGCGCGCCCGCGGGGGGTCGCCTCCCGGGCGGGGCGTCGGGCCCGTCGTACGCGAGCGGACCCGCGGGGGGTCCGGTGGCGCCCGGCGGCTCCGATCCCGGGCTCACCGACCCGTGGGCGGACGCCCCGGCGGGCGACGCGCTGTGCGGCCTGCCCCCGGCCGACGCGGCCGGACCCGCGGGGGGTCCGGCCGCGCCCGGCGGTGCGGCGGGGCTCGCCGGAGGGCCCGTGGCGCCCCGTCGCTCCGGTGCCGGGCTCGCCGACCCCTGGGCGGCCGGTGGTTCGGTCGAGGACACCCTCGATCTGCTCTGCGGGCTGCCGCCGGACGGTCCCGTCGAGGCTCGACGGCACGCGGGCGGTGCGCCGGCGCGTGGGCACGGTGCGCGGACGCTGGCCGGGGCGCCGCCGGCGCGGGCCGGGGCCGGGAGCGGGCGGGCGCCTCGCGCGGCCGGGCCCGCGCACCGGGCGCAGGCCGGCGCCCGGACCGTACGCCGGACCGGACACGAGCCCGCTCCGGCGGCGGAACCCGACGGCCGGCCCGCCCTCCTGGGCGGCCGCCCGCTGGCCGGCGGGGCCCGGCCCCTCGAACCCGCCGCCCGGCCGGTGCCGGGGGCGGACGGCGAGCACGGCTGGTCGCCCCGGTCCGCCCCCGACCGCCCGCCGACGGGCACCGGCCGCCACGCCCTGCGCAAGGCCCCGCCGGGCTCCTCGGGCTCCTCGGGCTCCTCCGGCCGGTTCCTGCTCCGCGCCGCCTTCGTGACGGCGGCGCTCACGGCCGTCGGGGCCGTGCTCGGGCTCGTACGGGACCAGATCCTGGCCCGGTACTTCGGGGCGGGGGCCGAGACCGACGCCTTCCTCGTGGCGTGGACCGTGCCGGAGTTCGCGTCGACGCTGCTCATCGAGGACGCGATGGCGCTGATCCTGGTGCCCGCGTTCTCGCGCGCCCTGGCCCGCCGCTCGGGCAGCCTCTTCGGGGACCCGGTCCGGGCCCTCGTACGCGCCACGCTGCCCCGGCTCGTGCTGACCGTCGCCGCCGTCGCCGCGCTGCTCGTCGCAACCGCCCCGCTGCTCGTATCCGCGCTGGCGCCGGGCCTCCCGGACCCGCGGCTCGCCGTCGACTGCACCCGTCTGACGGCGACCTGCGTGCTCTCCTTCGCGCTCACCGGGTACTGCTCGGCCGCCCTGCGCGCGCACGGCTCGTTCCTGCCGCCGGCCGCGATCTACGTGGCGTACAACGTCGGCATCATCGGCACGATCCTGGTCCTGCGCGAGCCCTTCGGCGTCCGGGCCGCCGCCGCCGGGGTCGCCGTCGGCGGCGTCCTGATGGTGCTGGTCCAGGCGCCCTCGCTGCTGCGGGAGCTGCGCACCCGGCCGGTGCCGAAGGAGGAGCCGGTGCCGGTGCCGGCCGGCGACGGGCGGCTGCTCGTGCTCGGGATGATCGCGCCGGTCATCGTCTTCGCGCTCACCCGCCAGTCGCAGATCCTCGTCGAGCGCTTCCTCGCCTCGCCGCTCCCGGCCGGCGCCATCTCGCATCTGAACTACGCGCAGAAGGTCGCGCAGATGCCGATGATCCTCTCCCTGATGCTGTGCACGGTCAGCTTCCCCGTCGTCGCCCGCGCCCTCGCGGCCGGCGAGGCGGAGGCGGCCCGCCGCCGGGTGGAGCGGGATCTGCTGCTCGCCGCGGTCGTCGTCCTGGTCGGCGCGTCGACGGTGATCGCCGCCGCCCCGCAGATCGTCCACCTGCTCTTCCAGCGCGGCGCGTTCGACGCCTCCGACACGGCCGCGACCGCCGGTGTCATGCGGGTGTACGCGCTCGGGCTGCTCGGCCAGACCATGGTCGGCGCCCTGGTCCGCTGCTACTTCTCGGCCGCCCGCCCGCTCTGGTACCCGGCCGCCGCCATGGCCACCGGGCTCGCCACGACCGCGCTCGCCGGGGCCGTCGGCGCCCATCTGTGGGGCGCCGTCGGCATCGCCGGTGCCAACGCGCTCGGCATCACCGTCTCCGCCGTGATGCTGCTGCTCGGCGCGCACCGCCAGTCCGTGCCGATCGACGTGCGCCGCCTCGGCGAGGGCCTGCTGCGGCTCGCCACAGCGGCCGCCTGGGCCACCGGCGCCGGCTGGCTGTGCTCCGTGGCGATCGGCCCGCCCGTCCTCGCCGTCGCCGTCGCCGCGCTCGTGGTCGTCGGCGTCTTCCTGCTGTTCGTCGCGTGCGCCGCCAAGGCGCCCGAGATTCCGCCCCTGCCCCGATCCGCCTGCCGAAGGACCCCCCATGCCCGCCGCCGTGCTGCGTCGACTGCTGCCGAAGCCCCCTCTGTGGGTGGCGATGTACCACTCGATCGCGGACAGCCCCGATGATCCGTACCAGGTGACCGTCTCGCCCGTGCGCTTCGCCCGGCAGCTGCACTGGCTGGGCGACCGGGGGCTGCGCGGGGTGTCCGTACGGGAGCTGCTCGCGGCGGCCGCCGAGGGCCGGGCCCGCGGGCTCGTCGGGCTGACCTTCGACGACGGCTACGCCGACTTCCTCGACACGGCGGTGCCGCTGCTGCGCCGGCACGGCTTCACGGCGACCGTGTACGTGCTGCCCGGGCGGCTCGGCGGCGACAACGCCTGGGACGAACTGGGCCCGCGCAAGCCGCTGCTCGACGAGGACGGCATCCGGCGCGCGGCCGCCGCCGGCATGGAGATCGGCTCGCACGGCCTGCGCCACGTCGACCTGGTCGCCCTGGCGGACGCCGACCCCGAGGGCCTCGCCGCCGAGACCCGGCACAGCCGGGAGCTGATCGAGGACATCACCGGCGACCCGGTGGACGGCTTCTGCTACCCGTACGGGACGGTCGACGCCCGAGTCGTACGCGCCGTCCGCGAGGCCGGCTACCGCCATGCCTGCGCCATCGACCCCGGCCCGCTGAGCAGCGTGTTCGCCCTGCCCCGGGTGCACGTCGGCGAGGCGGACACCTCCAGGCGGCTGACCGCGAAGCGGCTCCTGCACCCGCTGCGCCGCACCGGTCCCGCCGACCTGGTCCCCGCGCGGAGCGGGCCGGACCTGGCCGTCCTGTCGTGAGCGCCGACCTGAAGGTGCTGCACGTGATCACCGGGCTCGGCATCGGCGGCGCCGAGCAGCAGCTGCGGCTGCTGCTGCGCCATCTGCCGGTGCGGGGCCGGGTGGTGACGCTGACCAACCCGGGGGCGGTCGCCGACGGCATCGAGGCCGACGGCACCCCCGTCACCCACCTCGGCATGACCGGCAACCGGGACCTCGGCGCGCTGCCCCGGCTGACCCGGCTGATCCGGCAGGGCGGTTACGACCTCGTCCACACGCACCTCTACCGGGCCTGCGTGTACGGGCGGGCGGCCGCGCGGCTCGCCGGGGTCCGCCCCGTCATCGCGACCGAGCACTCCCTGGGCGAGGCCCAGATCGAGGGGCGCCCGCTCTCCGCCGGGACCCGCGCGCTGTACCTGGCCTCCGAACGCCTCGGCACCTCCACGGTCGCCGTCTCGCCGAGCGTCGCCCGCCGGCTGGCCGACTGGGGGGTGGCCCCGTCCCGTATCCGGGTGGTGCCGAACGGCATCGAGAGCGAGCGCTTCGCGTACGACCCGAGGGCGCGGGCCATGACACGGGCGGCGCTCGGCCTGCCCGCCGACGCGTTCGTGGTGGGCGGGGTGGGGCGGCTCACGGCCGGGAAGCGGTTCGACCGGCTGGTACGGGCGGTGGCCTCGGTCCCGGAGGCGCGGCTGCTGCTCGTCGGCGAGGGCGAGCGGCGGGCCGAGCTGCTGCGGGTGGCGCGGGAGTGCGGGGCCGCCGACCGGGTGCTGCTGGCCGGGGCGTTCGAGGACCCGCCGGCGCGTCCGGCGGGCGGCCAGCCCGATCTGCCGTCGCTGCTCGCCGCGATGGACGTCTTCGTGTCCACCTCCCCCGACGAGACCTTCGGGCTCGCGGTCGTCGAGGCACTGGCGGCGGGGCTGCCCGCGCTGTACGTGGCCTGTCCCGCCGTCGACGACCTGCCGCCGGGCGCGGCGCCCGGGGCCCGGCGGATCGGCGGGTCGGTGCCCGAGCTGATCGGCGCCCTGCGCGAGGCGCGGGGCTCCGGCGCCGGGCGGCTGCCGCTCCCCGAGGCCGCCCGCCACTACGACATCGCGCACAGCGCCCGGCAGTTGCTGTCCCTCTACGACCAGGCCGTCCACGGCACCCCTCTTCCCGTGAAGTGAGAGCTGACCACCATGACCACGACCCCGCCACGACTCCCGTTCCTCACCCCCGCCCGCTGGATGGTGCTGCCGGCCGCCGCGCTCGCCGGCGCGGTCCTCGGCGGCGGCTACGGCGCCGTGAAGGCTCCCCAGTACGCGGCGACCAGCTATGTGATCGTCGTCCCCTCGGAGAAGTCCGACCCGGCCTCGGCGCTCGGCTTCGCCCAGGCGTACGGGCGGGTCGCCACCGACATCGCGGTGACCGGCGACGCCCAGGTGTGGGCGGGCGTCTCCGCGGACACGCTGCGCTCCAGCGTGCAGGCGGCGACCTCGCCGGACGCGCCGATGATCTCGATCACGGCCCGCTCGACGAAGGCCGCGCAGGCCGTGTCGATGGCCGACGGCGTGGCCCGCGCGCTGGTCCTCGACAGTTCCCATGTCGCCTCGAACACGGGCGTGAAGGTCGTCCAGTTCTCCCGGGCGACCAAGCCGGTGACCCCGGTGTCCCCGTCGGCCCCCCTGTCGGCGCTGGTCGGCGCCTGTGCGGGCGGCCTGCTCGGCGGTCTGGTGCTGCTGGTCCGGCCGAAGCGGGCCGCGCGGGCCGAGGCGCGCCACTCGCGGCAGGGCGCCGCCGTACCGGGTCCCGCCATGGCGGCGCAGCAGCCGGAACCGGAGGCGGTGTGAGCGGCAGATCCCTGGACGCCGGGTACGCCGGGTACGCCGAGGTCTGCCGGGACGAGGCCGGGTTCGGCCGGCTCGGCCCCGAGTGGGCGGCGCTGTACACCCGTTGCTCGACGGCGACACCGTTCCAGTCGCACTCGTGGCTGCACTCCTGGTGGCTCTCGTACGGCCGTCCCGGCGCGCTGCGGGTGGTCCTGGTCCGGCGCGCGGACGGCACCCTGGTCGCGGCGGCTCCGCTGATGCGGGCCGCGGGGCCGCTGCCGGTGCTCACCCAGCTCGGCGGCACCATCACCGACTTCACCGACGTCCTCCTGGACGACGGCTGCCCGGACGCGGCGCCCGCGCTCGCCGAGGCGCTCGCGGGTGCCGCGCGCGGTGCGCTGATCGACCTGCGCGAGGTGCGGCCCGGCGCGGCGGCCGAGCGGGTCTTCGACGCGTGGCGCGGGCCCCGGCGGCGGCTCACCGACTCGCTGTGCCTGGAGCTGCCCGCCGTACCGATGGAAGCCCTGCTTGAACGCATCCCGTCGGGCAAGGCCCAGCGGGTGCGGGCGAAGCTGCGCAAGCTGGACGCGCTCGGCATCGACGAGCACATCGTGACCGCGCCGGAGGTCCCGGCCGCGCTCGAACGGCTGCTGAGGCTCCATCAACTCCAGTGGCAGGGCCGGGGCGTGACCGCCGAGCACACCAGCGAGCGGTTCGCCCAGCACCTGGCGCGGGCGGTGCGGCCGATGGTCGAGTGCGGCGACGCGATGGTCACCGAGTTCCGGCTCGCCGGGGACGTGGTGGCCGCCGACCTCACCCTCATGTCGCGGCGGCTCGCGGGCGGTTACCTGTACGGTGCCGATCCCGCGCTGCGGGCCCGCAAGGTGGACGTGGCGACGATGCTGCTGCGGCACGGGGCGCGCGAGACCAGCGCGAGCGGCCGGGCGACGCTGAGCATGCTGCGCGGCACCGAGCCGTACAAGCACCACTGGCGCCCCGAGACGGTCCCCAACCAGCGGCTCATGCTGGGCGGCCGGGCCTCGGCCCCCCTGCTGTGGCTGCGCGCGGGCGCGGCGGCGGGGCGGCGCTGGGCGGCCCGGCAGGCGCGGGAGCGGGAGTGGCTGGGGCGCGCGCTGGGCCGGCTGCCCGGCCGGACCCCGAACGGCGGCGGAGGATGAGCTCCTCCACCGCCGCGCGGACCCGTCACCTGCCGGTCAGAAGGGCCAGACCCCCTTCAGGGCACCCTTCAGACCGCCGCCGAGGCCGTTGGTCCAGCTGGTCGACTCCTTCACGGTGTCCATCACGGAGTTGGTCACGGATTCCTTCACGGAGTCCTTCACGGAGTCCTTCACCGTCTCCTTCCAGGACTCCTTCCAGGAGTCCCTGGGGACGCAGACCGGGCCGCCGATCCAGCTCTCGACCCATGAACCGAGGTTTACGGTCCAGCAGTTGGGCTTGGGGTCGGGCTTCGGCTCAGGCTTGGGCTCGGGCTTCGGCTCAGGCTTCGGCTCAGGCTTCGGCTCGGGCTTGGGCTCGGGCTTGGGTTCCGGCTTCGGTTCAGGCTTGGGCACCGGCACCGTCGGATCCGGCTTCGGCACGGGGACGGTCGGATCCGGCTTGGGCTCCGGCTTCGGCACCGTCGGATCCGGCTTCGGCACAGGCACCGTCGGATCCGGCTTCGGCACAGGCACCGTCGGGACCGGCTTCGGCACAGGCACCGTTGGAACGGTCGGAACAGTCGGAACGGTCGGGTCCGTGGGATGCGTCGGCTCGGTGGGCTCCGTGGGCTCCGTCGGCTGGGTCGGGTCGACCGGGTCGACCGGGTCCGTCGGATACGTGGGGTCGGTCGGCTCCGTCGGCTCGGTCGGCTCCGTCGGGTCGACCGGGTCCGTCGGGACCTGGGGATCGACCCCGTACAGCATCTGACGGAACACCCGGGACGACTTCGGATTGTCGTCGCACTGCCAGACGCCGTGCGGGCAGTAATCGGTGATCGTGTGATACAGCGGCTTGTGCTGCTTCATCCATTCCAGCATGCGCCGCATGTACTCGGGGTTGTCTCCGTTCCGGAACAGACCCCATTCCGGATAGGAGATCTGCTTTCCGTGCTGGGCAGCGAAATCGACCTGCGCCTGAAGCCCGTAGGGCTCGCTGACATGCTGGTCGAAACTCGAACCGGCGGGCTGGTCGTACGAATCCATCCCGACGATGTCGACCACGTCGTCACCCGGGTAGCACTCCGTCCAGGGAACGGCGTCCCTGCCCCGGCTCGGGTTGAAGTCGAAGCGGAAGGTCTGACCGGGCACCGAGCGCATCGACGTGACGATGCGGGTCCAGTACTTCTTCCACGAGGTCGGATCCGGCCCACACCGGCTGGTGTAGGTCGTGCCGTTCATCTCCCAGCCGAGGACGATGACGGTGTCCTGCGCCCCCAGGTCGACCAGCCGCTCGGCCAGCTTCCGGAAGTGGTGGTCGTAGTACCCGGCGGCGCCCAACCGCAGCTGGCGGCGCACCTCGTAGTCGGAGACCCCGGCCTCGTTGCGCTCCAGCATCGGCACGTTCAGGACGAACAGCCGGTCGGTGCGCTCGTTGCGCCAGTCCGCCCAGGCGTCCAGGAAGCCGGGCGCGCCCTCGATGTTCGACCAGACGTCGCCGGGGAGGTACGTGTGGCCGACCCGGAGCTCATGACCGCCGAGCCACCGCTCCAGACGGGAGATGCGGGCCACCCCGAGCGGGCCCGACTCCAGGAAGGCGCCCATCGCACCGGACAGAGTCGGTTGGGGGTCCCGGGTCGTTACGGATTCGGCGGCGTGAGCGGGAGACGACAGCACGACAGAACCTGAGGCAAGGAGACCGGCGGTGAACACCCCCAGCCATCTTCTCGTAGCCCGTCGCTTTCGGTCTGCCATGGCAGCTCCTTCTTCTCTCGCGCCGCTTGATGGTCCGTCAATCTGATACTCCGAAAGTATTCCTAATGAGCCGACCGAGAACTCGGCTTGGATCTGATCAATAGTCCATTAGAGGATTCTTCATCCCCCAGTTGGGGCACCCGAGAACGAAGGACATGCCGTGCCGAGTTTTGACAGCCGCGTCCCCGCGGTCCTTGTGCGGCTCGACCCGAACCCCTTTCATCACGGCACGCTCGGCGCCGCGCGGTCCCTGGGGAGGGCGGGCATCCCCGTCCACGCGGTCGTCGAGTCGCTCTCCAGTCCGGTCGTCCGCTCCCGCTACCTCCGCGGCGCCCACGTCCGCCCCGCCGAGCCGTCCCCGGCCGAGCTCACCCGGCTGCTCCTGCGCGTCGCGGACACGCTGCCCGGCTCCTCGGCGCGGCCCGCGGTCCTGGTGCCCCTCGACGACATCACGGCCCTGTCCCTGGCAGAGTGCCGCCCCGAACTCGCCGCCCGCTACCTGCTCCCCGACCAGTCGCCGGAACAGCTCGCGCGGGTCGCCGACAAGGCCCAGCTCGCGGAGACCTGCCGGGCCCTGTCGCTCCCCCACCCCCGTACCGAACTGCCCACCAGCGCCGACGAGGCCGCCGCCATGGCCTGGTCGCTGGGGCTCCCGGTGATCGCCAAGTGGAGCCGGCCGTGGCTGCTCCCGGCCGGCGGCGGGCTGCGCAGCACCACGATCGTCGGCTCGCTGGCCGAGGTGCGCGAGCTGTACGCGCGCACCCCGCAGGCCGGCAGCAGGCTGCTGCTCCAGGAGCTGCTGCCGCCCGGCCGGGACCTCGACTGGTTCTTCCACGGGTACGTGGACTCCAGAGGCGGCTGCTCGACCGGGGCCACCGGCCGCAAGGAGCGCTCCTGGCCCGACGGCGCCGGGCTCACCGCCGTCGGCCGCTGGAGCGCGAACCCGGCCGTCGACACGATGGCCAGGGAACTGCTCGCCGCGCTCGGCTACCGGGGCGTGTGCGACCTGGACTTCCGGCTCGACCGGGCGACCGGCGCCTACCACCTGCTGGACTTCAACCCGCGCCCCGGCGCCCAGTTCCGGCTCTTCGCCGACCGGGACGGGCTCGACGTGGTGCGCGCGATGCACCTCGACCTGACCGGCCGCGCGGTCCCGGCGCACGCCCCCGCGTACGGACGCCGTTTCGTCGTGGAGAACTACGCGGCCCTGTCCTGCCTCACCTCGCCGCGCCGCCGCTACGCCGCCGAGCCCGGCGCCGCCCGGCGGTCCGGCGAGCGCTTCGAGACGGCCTGGTTCGCCACCGACGACCTCGCCCCGGCCCTCGCGATGGTCAGGGCCTGGTGCTCCCACGCCCTGCGCAAGGGCCTGCTGACGCTCCGTCGGGCGCTGCGAGCCGGGCGCCCCCGGCGCGCGGCCGATCTGTCGTCACCCCCGTCGGCCCGCAGCCGCTCCGACCAGATGACCCAACGATGAGCCACCGGCCGGACCGACTCCCCCAGACACACCTCACTCACTCACCCGGCACGACCGGCACGACTACCGGCACGACGAAGGCGGAACACACGATGTACGACCTGGTGATTGTGGGCGCGGGACCCTACGGTCTCTCCGTGGCCGCCCACGCGGCGGCGCACGGGCTGAAGCTGCGCGTCTTCGGCCGCCCCATGGAGTCCTGGCACGCCATGCCCACCGCGATGTTCCTGAAGTCCGAGCCGTGGGCCTCCCACCTCTCCGACCCTCAGGGCGCGTACGGGCTCGACGCCTACGCGGCGACCCAGGGCATCCGCGCCGAGCACGGGGTGCCGCTCCCGGTCGGCTTCTTCGCCGCGTACGGCGACTGGTTCGCCCGCCAGGCGGTGCCCGCGCTCGACGAGCGGCTGATCTCCCGGGTCGCGCCGGGCCCCGGCGGCGAGGGCTTCGAGGTGACGGCGGAGGACGGCGAGACCTTCCGGGCCCGCACGGTCGCGCTCGCCGTCGGCGTGCTCCCCTTCATGGAGGTCCCCGGCCCGCTGCGCGGACTGCCCCGCCGGTACGCCACCCACTCCAGCCACCACGGCGAGCTCGACGGCTTCGCCGGCCGGGACGTCACCGTGATCGGCGCCGGTCAGGCCGCTCTGGAGACCGCCGCGATCCTCACCGAGCAGGGCGCCGCCGTGCGCATCCTGGCCCGCTCGGACCGGCTGAACTGGAACACCGTGCCGCCGGCCCTGGACCGCGGCACCTGGCAGTCGCTGCGCGCCCCGCACACGGGCCTCGGCTGCGGCTGGCAGAACCGGCTGTACGCGGACACCCCCGGGATCTTCCGTCGGCTGCCCGCCGCCACCCGCGAGCGGATCTTCGACTCGGCGCTGGGGCCGGCCGGTGCCTGGTGGCTGCGCGAGCGGTTCGGCGCGGTCGGGGACGTACGGCTTGGACAGCGGGTCACGGCGGCGACGGTGACCGCCGACGACCGGCTGCGGCTCGACGTGGCCGGGCCGGACGGCGCCTCGGTGGTGGAGACCGACCATGTCATCGCGGCGACCGGCTTCGTGCCGAGCCTGGACCGGGCGGACGTGCTCGCGCCCGAGCTGCGGGACGGGCTGCGCCGGGTGGGGCTCGGCGGGGCGCCCGAGGTGGGGGCGCTGTTCGAGTCCTCCCGGCCGGGCCTCTTCCTCGCCGGACTGCTCACGGCACCCTCGTACGGGCCCTCGATGCGCTTCGTGTTCGGCGCGGGCTACACGGCCGGACGGCTCGTGAAGGGCGTACGGCAGCGGCTGCGGACCGGCGGCGGCCGGGTGGGCCGGCCGCGTTCGGGCGCGGAGGCGGTGGCCGCCGCCCGCTGACACGACGGAGGCCGGCCCCGGGGAACGTGGTGGACACTCCCCGGGGCCGGCCTCCCTGCGCCGGACGCGAACGTCAGGCGTTGATGCAGGTGTTGAACGCGGTCGGGTTCAGGATCCCGATGATGTTCACGCTGTTGCCGCAGACGTTGATCGGCACGTGGATCGGCGCCTGGACGACGTTGCCCGAGAGGACACCCGGCGAACCGATGGCAACGCCCTCGGCCTCGGCGTCGGCCATCGCGGGGGTGGCGGCACCCAGGGCCATGATCAGACCGGCGACGACGGCGGCAGCCTTCTTACACTTCATTTCGTCTGGATCCTTTCCTACGGCGAAGACAGTTCTCCGCTGCACACTCCCCAACGAACCTGCCACGAAAAGGAAACCGGCTTATCGTCGGACTTCCGCCATTCACTCCACTGCTTCTCCTGAATACGCCGAACAGGCGGCGAATACGCCGAGCAGGCGGCGCTCAACGCGGCCAGATCGGCGTACGGACGAGCCGTTCCCATTCACGGTCCGGCACCCCCGGCACGGCCCGACCGGCCTGCATCCACTGCCTGGCCAGCGAGGAGTAGAGCGGGAAGGGCTCCCGGTCGACCGGCGGCGGGTCGGCCACATATCGGCTCTTCGGAATGAAGGCCATCCGCTCCCATTTCCCGGGTTCGGGCGTCATATTCGCTCCTTCCGGCGTGGTTCCGGGCATCATGACACAGCGTCCGCAGGAGAGTGATTCGTCCTGTCCATGTCGCGTCGCGTACCTGTGTGCGAGCGCGTCCGATTTAACGTTTCGCCATGAAATTGCCCCGCCCAGGACGCCTGCTGCTCTTGTCCACGGCTCTGGTCGCGCTCGCGTCCGGCTCACTCGCCCTCGCCCCGTCCGACCTGCCGTCCCCGAAGTACGGACTCAACCTGCTCGTGGTGGGGACCGACGTCCGCGCGGGAGTGACCGCCCAGGAGAGGAAGCGGTACCGGCTCGGCAGCGCCGAGTGCGCCTGCACCGACGTGATCATGCTGGTCCACGTCTCCGCGAAGAACGACCGGGTGAGCGTGGTGAGCCTGCCGCGCGACTCGCTCACCGAGTTCCCGGCGGGCCATCTGGACCGCCGTACGGGCGAGGAGCACGAAGCCCACCTCGCGAAGATCAACCACGCCTGGACGGAAGGCGGTTCGGGCTTCACGATCGACACCGTCGAGGCGATGACAGGGGTCCCCGTCCACCGCTATCTGGAGATCGACTTCCGCCGCTTCATGGACACGGTGAACCACTTCGACAAGGGCGTCCCCGTCTGTACGAAGACCCGCCTCAAGGACCCGGTGACGGGGATCGATCTGCGCCCCGGCACGACGCCGCTGCGGGGCGGCCCGGCACTCCAGTACGTACGGTCGCGGCGCGCGGACGGCAGGATGGACTTCGGGCGCATCCAGAAGCAGCAGCTGTTCATGGCCAACACGCTCAGGAACGTACGGGACGGGCTGACGCGCGACCCGAAGGCGCTGCGGGCCCTGGCCTCGACACTGCGGGGCAAGGCGAAGGCCGAGCGCGGGATCTCGGTGGCCGAGCTGGTGGCCCTCGCGGGCCGGCTGCGCAACGTCACCCCGGCGCAGACGCAGTTCGCGACGGTACCGGTCGCCGGTTTCAACGAGGACATGGAGGACGTCGGCTCGACCCTCGCCTGGGACGACGACGAGGCGGCCCAGGTGTTCGGCGCGCTGCGCACCGACCGCCCCCTGCCGAAGGCCAAGCCGAAGCCGACCAGCGACGTCCCCGACGGTCTCGGCGACTACAAGCCGGTCGGCGGCTCGACCCTCCTCTGCAAGTGACGCTCAGCGGTCCAGCGCGCGGGCCAGCTCGGTGGGGTCGGTCGTCGGCGCGTCGCAGGCGAAGTGCCGGCAGACGTACGCGGCGGCGGCCCCGCCCACCAGCGGACGGTCCTTCAGGAGCGGGAACTCGTCGCTGTCGGGCGGGCCGAAGGCGAGGACCGCGCCGGGGGTGGTGGCGTCCAGGGCGGTCCGGCACAGGGCGCGGAAGGCCTCGTCGTCACGGGCGCCGACCACGGCGATCTCGCGCGGCCCGTCGAGCAGGGCCTCGGCGACGGCCAGACCCCAGCCGATGAAGCGGGGCGCGCGCGGGCCGAGCGCCTTGACCACGCCGAGGGCGCCCTCGGCGGCGCTGCGGTGGGCCTCGGAGCCGGTGTGCGCCGCGTACGAGAGCAGGGCCCCGGCGGCGGCGGTCCAGCCGGAGGGGGTGGCGTTGTCGGTGGGGTCCTGGGGGCGCCGGATCAGCCGCTCGGCGTCGTGCGCGGTGTCGTAGAGCGCGCCGCCCTCGGCGGTGAACTGGTCGAGGACGATGTCCAGCAGGAACCCGGCGAACTCCAGCCAGACGCCCTCGCCGGTGACGGAGGCGAGCGCGAGGAAGCCCTCGGCGACGTCGGCGTAGTCCTCCAGGACCCCGGCGTTGGCGCCCGCGTGCCCGTCCTTGGAGGTACGGGTCAGGCGGGCGGCGTCGTCGAGGTGCAGCCGGACCAGCAGATCGGCGGCCTCGGTGGCCCGCTCGACCAGGTCGGGGCGGTCGAGCAGGGCGCCGGTCTCGGCGAGGGCGGCGATGGCGAGCCCGTTCCAGGCGGCGACGACCTTGTCGTCCCGCCCCGGCCGGGCCCGCTCCTCCCGGGCGGCGAGCAACCGCTCCTTGATCGACCCGATCCTCTCGGCATCCGCGACCCCGGCATCCAGCGGAAGCTGAAGCACGGAGGCCCCGTGCTCGAACGTCCCGTCCTCGGTGACCCCGTAGTACCGCGCGGCATAAGCACCGTCGTCCTCACCAAGCACCTCGGCGAACTGTGCCGGCGTCCAGGCATAGAAAGCCCCCTCGACATGCCGCCCACTCCCGTCATCGGAATCGGCGTCGAGCGCGGACGCGAACCCGCCCTCGGGGGTGCGCAGTTCACGCACCATGAAGTCGGCGGTCTCCAGGGCGACCCGGCGGGCCAGGTCGCTGCCGGTGGCCCGCCAGAGGTGGGCGTACACCCGGCAGAGCAGCGCGTTGTCGTACAGCATCTTCTCGAAGTGCGGCACGACCCAGGCCCGGTCGACGGAGTACCGCGCGAACCCGCCCCCGAGCTGGTCGTAGATCCCGCCGCGGGCCATCGCCTCACAGGTGTCGGCGGCCATCTGGAGCGCGCCCTCGGCCCCCGTACGGGCATGGTGGCGCAGCAGGAACTCCAGCACCATCGACGGCGGGAACTTGGGCGCACCGCCGAACCCCCCGGACGTCGCGTCGTACTCGCGCACGAGCCCGAGCAGCGCCTGAGCGAGCTCGGCCTCCCCGGGCACACCGTCGCCCCCATAGGCGAGCGACCGCCCGGCAAGATCCTTCACGATCCGCGCCGCGACCTCGGCAACCTCCCCCCGCCGCTCACTCCACGCCTGCGCCACCCCGTCGAGCACCTCACCGAAGGACGGCATGCCATGCCGGGGCTCAGGCGGAAAGTACGTACCGAAGTAGAAGGGCTCGGCATCGGGCGTAAGAAACACGGTCATCGGCCACCCCCCCTGCCCGGTCGCGGCCTGCACAGCCTCCATGTACACCGCATCGACATCGGGCCGCTCCTCCCGATCCACCTTGACGGCAACGAACCGCCCATTGACCAGCGCGGCCGTCCCTTCGTCCTCGAAGGACTCGTGGGCCATGACGTGGCACCAGTGGCACGCGGAGTAACCGACCGACAGCAGAACCGGCACATCCCGCCGCTTCGCTTCCTCGAACGCCTCGCGCCCCCAGGGCCACCAGTCGACCGGATTGTCGGCATGCTGAAGCAGATAAGGCGAGGTCGTACCAGCCAACCGGTTCATACAGCCCAGCCTCTCACAGCACCTTGCGCGACCGGTGAAACCCTCGCGCACACGTGAGCCGTCACGTGGCGGTCGGCTCCACACGAACGAGTTTCGACCGCCCCTTCGCCATCGATTCAACTAGCGCGCCACAGCCACGGGACCGAGCGGTGCGTCGATCCCAACCGCCCACTTCTTGTGCAAGTGACAGTAACTGAAGTACCTTGCACGACATGCAAGATGACGCATGGTCACCCCCTTCTGTCCTGCTGACGGTCGATCTCGTGATCCTGACGCTGCGGGAGAGTCGTCTGCATGTCCTCTTGGTGGAGCGGGGCGAAGAGCCCTTCCGGGGCATGCTCGCGCTGCCTGGAGGATTTCTGAGTCACGATGGTGAGGAGATCCTGGACGCCGCCCACCGCGAACTGAGTGAGGAAACCGCCCTGACCTCCGGCTGGGTGCACCTCGAGCAGCTGGCCGTATACGGCAGCTCGGGCCGTGACCCGCGAGGCCGAGTCGTCTCCGTAGCTCACCTGGCGATCGCGCCGGGGTTGCCCGACCCTGTCGCGGGGACGGATGCCACTGATGCCGCGTGGATACCCGCAGAAGCCGTCCTGTCCGGCGAGACCACCCTCGCCTTCGATCACCGTCAAATCGCTACGGACGGGATCGAACGCGCGCGCACCGAGATTGAATTCTCGGCACTGGCCGCTGCGTTCTGCGGGGAGAGCTTCACCATCGCGGAGCTGCAGCAGGTGTACGAGGCCGTCTGGGGCACCACACTCGACACCCGCAATTTCTATCGGAAGGTCCAAGCCGCGAAGGGATTCATCGTCCCCGTCGGCACGGACCGCAGGAGCACGGGAGGACGGCCCGCTCGGCTGTACCGGGCCGGTCCGAACACCGTGCTGTTCCCACCGCTGATCCGACCCGCGCCATCCGCGACGGAAGAGAACACGAGAGGGGAAGAGGAGTAGATGCCGAAAGGCCCGGTGGTGATTCTCACCGCCCTCAATCTTGAATATCAGGCCGTGCGGCGGAGGCTGACGGACCTTGAGTTACATCGCCATGAGCGTGGTACCCGGTTCGAAGTGGGCACCGTACGGGGCACATCGTGCCGCGTCGCACTCGGCCTGACGAACAAGGGGAACCATGCCGCCGCGGTGATCGCAGAACGCGCGATCCAGGAGTTCTCGCCGGTGGCCGTGTTGTTCGTCGGAGTCGCCGGCGCGCTGTGGGACGCCACCAGGCTGGGAGACGTGGTGATGGCGTCACACGTGTACGCCTACCACGGCGGGACCAGCGAGGACGACGGGCTCAAAGCCCGTCCCCGGGTGTGGGAAGCGCCGCACGGCATCAGCCAGCTCGCCTCGCACCTGGCCCGTTTGGACGACTGGGCGGACCCCACACCTGGCCACGAGGACAGACCTCATCTGCGTTTCGGGGCCATCGCCGCCGGCGAGATCGTCCAGAACTCGAGGATCTCGGCCGAGGCGAAGTGGATCCGGCAGCACTACAACGACGCGCTCGCCATCGAGATGGAGGCGGCCGGCGTGGCCCAGGCCGGCCATCTCAGCGGAGCGCCGGTGGCCATCGTCCGGGGTATCAGCGACCGGGCGGACGGCACAAAGAACAGTTCGGAGGACCGCAACTGGCAGCCTCGGGCCGCGGCGAACGCGGCGGCTTTCGCCATCCGGTTGGCAGTGGAACTGGTGGGCGAGCAGGAGGAGGCGGCCGCAATGCCCCGAGACGACAGGGTCCGTTCGGCTGACCGGTTCGACCGTGGCGTCAGCAACACCGTCCACAACAGCACCGTCGGCATCATGGCTGGCTCAGTCACGGGCAGCAGTGTCCACATGAACGGGGTCTCGAAGGCACCCGGCCCGACGGACCTGATCACAGAGCTGAACGGTTTCCGCGACCAGCTGGGATGGCACCGCACCGAGGGCGCCCTCGACGAGGACAGCTACCGGGAGGCCCTGACCGATCTGGACTCCGCCCTCCGGTCGGCGAGGGAACGCACCCCTGAATCGTCGAAGCGGACGGTCATGACGCTCAAGAGGCTGCGTGGACTGGTCGCGGATTGCCCCGCACTGGTGGCCGCACTGGCTCCCATGGTCGCTTCGGCCGGTGACCTGGGATGAGCCGCGACGACGGTGCCTCATACAGCTCGGCCGCGTACAACTCCACCATCGGGATCCAAGCCGAGGTCGTGCACGACTCCACCATCAACTTCGTCCACCCGGACGCCACGCCTCAGGAGAAGTACCGGGTCGGCGTACAGCTCCTGGAGGACGGCGTCCCCAGTCGAGCCCGAGAAATGATCACTGATGCGATCGTCCGTGGCCACGACGGTGCGGAGGTTCGCTTCCATTGGGTACTCGCCATGCTCAGCGCACGCACCCACCACGACCTGAGCGCCGAGGAGGTCGAGCGGCTGCGCTACACCTCCAGGCTCGTGCGGTCCTACGCTGAGGACGAGTGGAAGGAAGCCCTGCGCGTCACCTTCGACCTGTTGGCGGTACTCAGCACCTCCGGCAGCGAGACCGGCCCCGTGTTGAAGCAGCTGCAGGACCTGCCGATCCGCCAGCACGACGCGATCCTCCGCCACCTCGACCTCATGCTCACCGGAGGGCTGAAGGACGATCTGTGGGCCGAGACCCTCGGACGGGCCAGGGCGGAGCGCTTCGGCAACAACCGGGCCCAGCGGGTCTGGGCCTATTTCGCACCCGCCCCCATCGGGGCGCGGGCCGTTCCGCCCCGCCCGAGCACTGCTGCCGCCGCAAAGGCGGCCCTCTCTGTCCGGGCGGTCCTGTTCGTCGTCAGCAGTGCGCTCCTCTGGGCCCTGGCGCTGTTCGCGGATCCGGTCCAGGCGGTCGTGGAGTTACCGGTGGCACTCGGCGCGGGACTGACTGCGGCCCGCTTCGGCGTGCGGTGGTGGGGCCGGGCGCCCAGGCCCGGCCGCACGGCCGGGGCGCGCGTCCCGCACCCGCGTGACCCCGCCTCCACCGAGGACGGATTCACCAAGCGTGTCCGCCATTCGTTCGATCACTACTTCAGCGTTCGCAGACCCCACGGGTTCGCCTCGGACGACTGGCTCGCCCACACCGTTCAGATCCGCAGCAACCTCACCACCGAGATCGCGGAGCTCTACCGGGAGAGCCGGATCGGTGTGGAGCGAGTCGACTGGCTGATCCGACACCTCGCCGAGGACGCCCGAAATCGCTACAACAACGGCACTCTGTTCGATCAGCACCGCCAGGACCGGACTCCAGGCGGGACGAAGGCACTGACCATCGCGGCCCTGGCTGTTCTCTGGGCGGCTGCTCTGGCCGCGTTCGGCACCGCGGTGTCCAGTGCCGTCCAACCGCAGGCTCTGTGGGCTTTCCTGGCCTTGCTCGGTGCGGCCTGGTCCGGGCACGTGTCCGCTTCCCGATGGCTGGAGGTCCGGCGCGAAGAGCACCGACTGGACCGAGAGGCTCAGGAGTACCAGGCAGAACTGACGGCGCGACAGATCGCCTATCAGCGCTGGCAGTCGTTCCTGAGAGATACGCGCCCCAGCGAGCTGGAGATGGAGACCTGGCTCACTTGCGACAAGACTTCGTTCGTCGATGAGGCACTCCGACACTACCGGCTCACCTGGCGCGACCTGATCACCCACACCATCCTGGTGGCCCCTGCTCCTTCCTACAAACGAGGCCGGGTCCGAGGCGGCCCGTGGCGGTACTCGCACTACGTCTTCCGTCTGTTCCTGTTCACCCAGGACGGCATCCGCGAGATCAGCTCCGAGTTCAACTTCTCCGACGCAACGCGCAGGAACGAGCAGCGGACCAACTACCGGTTCGACGCGCTGGCATCCGTGCAGGTGACGGAGAACGTCGATGTCGGCTACGACCTCGAGCTCCTGCTCGCCAACGGGCCGGCCAGGAAGATCCGTGTCAAGGACGCCGACGCCCATCAACTGGCGCCGACCGAGAGTTCCCGGGAAATCTCCGAGATCAACCTCAGCGCGGCCGGCTCCACCCACACGTTCCGCCTCCTGGAGGGGGTGGCGGCGGACGGGAAGAGCTGGATCGAACGGCACGAGCGCGACAGCCTGGCGCCCTTCCAGGTCGTCGGCTGATCCTGACCTCGAGCAGAGGAGTGCCTGTGACCTCCACGGATGACGTCACCGAGAGCAAGATCCTGCTGGCCGAGTACGACCGTCTCAAGGAGGAGCAGAAGACCCGCATAGGGTTCCGCGACAACCTGCTCTACTTCACGCTCGCCGCAGCCACTGCGGTCGTGGCGATCACCGCCCAGAGCGGACAGTTCCGGCTGCTGCTCTCCGTGCCAGCGATCTGTCTCATCCTGGGCTGGACCTACCTGGTCAACGACGAGAAGATCTCGGCCATCGGCCGCTACGTCCGCGACCGGCTGGGGCCGCGTCTGGAGGAACTCACCTCCGCCCACGGCGCGGTGTTCGGCTGGGAGGTCTACCACCGCAACGTTGCGGGCCGCACCGTGCGCAAGCGGCTTCAGACCGCGGTGGACCTGTTCACGTACCTGGTCCTGCCCATGGTCTGCACGACAGCGTTCTGGTGCTCTCCCGTCGTTCAGCCCCTGCTCGTGCTCGCTTCTCTCGGGCAGACGCTCGCCCTGGCTGTACTGGGCTGGCAGTTCCTGCGCCGTACGGAGCAGTAGCGCCAGGCTTCGCCAGGAGCCGGGACATCACAGCGCCGGGCCGCCTCGAAGGTCCCTGCCGACCAGGGCTACCGGTGACGGGGGTCGGTATGCGCGCGCATCGGCGGCGGATACGGCGGAGCCCCGTCCGTGTGCCACGGGTGGGTGGGGGGTGGACGGGGCAGCGATATGGGGAAGCGGCCCCGTTCCTCGCAGGTCGAATGCGAGGAACGGGGCCGCTTCACGCGGGAAGCTGGCGTCAGCCGCCGACGTTCCCGTTCTGGGAGAGGACCTCGCCCAGGATGTGCGACAGCGCGTCGTCGCCCTTCTGCTGCACGGAGTTCTGGGTGCAGGTCTGGTTCGAGATCGGGTTGCCCAGGACGTCCTGGACCGCGATCGGAACACCGATGAGGGCACCGATCGGAACCTGCGCCTCGATCTTCTGCACGTCGAAGCAGTGCAGGACACCGCCGTTGACGAGGCCGAAGTTCGGGCTCATGTAGCCACCGGTGGAGTTGCTGCCGATGGACTGCTTCGACTGGTTGCCGATGATGTTGGCGCTGCCGCCGTCGTTGCCGGCAGCCATGGCCGTCGACGCACCCATGCCCACGACGGAGGCGGCAACCGCAGCGGTGGCAAGAACCTTCTTGATCACGAGATCTTCCTTCTTGAGCTCGATGGCCCGGAACTGCTCCGTTGACCGAAGCGACCTGATCAACTGCCTCTGGAGGGATTGGTTCCGGGGCGTCACCCGGACGCGGTATTCGGCAGATGAACGCCATCGGACGGGAGGTCGACGGGCAGTCGTTCGGGTGGTTCGGGGGCCGGCCCGATTCCCTTGTGGGCACTGGCCGTTCGCTCCGATCCCTCGCGCCGACGGGTGCCCCGCAGGACACTTGCACTCGGACTGTTCGGGCCGGATGCTTCCGGCGGGCGGAGGGGGACGCGGATGCGGGACAGCCACCGGAGCGAGGCCGAGCGGGTGTGGGAACGGGCCGTGGCGGAGGAGGTACGGCGCTCCGCGGGCCGGGTCGACCGGGACGCGCTGCTCGCCCGTGGCCGGGCCGCCTTGGACGCCATGGCGGCGGCAGCGGGTGAGGAGTACGCGGCGTATCTGCGGGCCGATACCGATGCGGGGGGTGCGTCCGGCTCTGTCGGGGTGCCTTTGCTCGTGACGGCCGTCGCCGCGGTCGCCGCGGTCGGTGGTGATCTGGCGCTGGGGACCGGCGCCGGTACGGCGCTCGGCGCGGGCGCCGTAGTGGCGGTGGCGGGTTCGGCGGCGACCGCTCTGAGGACGGGCGCGTACCGCAAGGGCGGGGAGGTCGGCCGGCCCGGAGAGGCTGAGCAGCTGCGGACTGCGTGGCTCACGGCCTTCGAGGTACGGGGTGTGCGGCCCTTCCTGGAGCAGCAGCGGGTGTTGCTCGGCACCGCCGGGCAGCCCCCGCAGAAGGTGGTCGAGCGGCTGCGGGGCGCGGACCGCAGCGCGGCGGCCCGGCGGCGTACCGTACTGGAGCAGTCCTTCGGGCATCTGCCGGACCCGGCGGGGCCGTTCGCGGGGCGGCGGGCCGAGCTGGCGCAGATCACCCGGTGGGTGCAGGCGGGGCGGGCGGCGACGACGACCCGGCCGACGGTGGTGATGCTGCACGGGGCGCCCGGCTCGGGGCGTACGACCCTGGCGGTGCGGGCGGCGCACGCGTTGCGGGACCAGTTCCGCGGGGCGGTCGTGGTGGACCTGCGGGGCGGCGCGACGCGCGGCGAGAAGCCGCTCGCCACCCGGGAGGCGCTGCTGCACCTGCTGAACCGGCTGGGCGCGCCGCGCGAGCAGCTGCTGTTCCGGGAGCGGGCGTCGGCGGAGCAGCAGGTACGGCGGCTCGCTGAGCTGTACCACCAGCATCTGACGGGGCTTCCGGTGACGGTGGTGCTGGACGACGCGGTGGACGCGGCGCAGGTGCGGACGCTGCTGCCGGAGCGCTCGGACAGTCTGGTCCTGGTGACCTGCCGTACCCCCCTGGAGCTGGGGGCGGACGTACCCGCCTCGGTGCACGTGCTGCCGGTGACGGCGCTGGACGAGGCGGGCGCGGAGGAGCTGCTGGGCGCGGCGGAGGGCGCCCGGGAGGCGTACGACGCGGAGGGCCTGGCGCGGGCGCGGGAGCTGTGCGGCGGGCTGCCGTTGGCGCTGCGGGCGGCGGGGGCGCTGCTCGACGGGCGCGCGGCGGACACGGTCGTCGGGCTGCTCGGCGCGGCCGGTGCGGACGCCGGTCCGGTGGAGCGGGCGCTGGCGGCCGGTTACGCGGCGGGGCTCGACGAGGACGGGCGGCGGCTGCTGCGCCGGCTGCCGCTGGCGGGGCGGGCCTCGCTGGGGGCGGCCGCCGCGGGGGCGCTGCTCGGCGCGCCGGGCGCGGAGGGGGCGCGGCTGCTGCGGGAGCTCGCCGCGGCGGGGCTGCTCGACCATGTGCGCGGGGAGCGGTACCGGCTGCACGACGCGGTGCGCGGGTTCGCGGCGGCGCGGCTGGTCGAGGAGGAGGACCAGGCGGAGATCGCGGCGGCGCAGGAGCGGTTGATCCGCAACTACGCGGAGCTGGCGGACGCGGTGATCCGGATGGTCGACGGGAAGATGTCGACGCGGGCCGACCGCTTCGACGGGCACGGCTTCGGGTCGCTGGACGCGGCGCTGCGCTGGCTGGACGAGGAGTCCAGCTTCATCACGGCGACGCTGCGGCACGCGGAGGGCGTGGACCAGCAGACGGTGCTCGACCTGCTCGGCGCGCTGTGCGACTACTGCCTGCTGCGCGGCGACCTGTACCGGCTCGGCGAGATCAACGAGCTCTCGGACGCGGTGGGCCAGGGGCGCCTGTCCCGCTCGGTCCAGTGGCGTACCGGCATCGCGGCCCGCCAGCTGGGTGAGCTGGACAAGGCCCGTACGACCCTCACCTCGGTCGTCTCCCTCTATCAGGAGGCGCACCAGGACGCGGGGGCGGCGCTGGCGCTGTGCTCGCTCGGCATCACCCTGCACCACCAGGGCAACCTGGCGGAGGCGGCGGCCAGGCTACGGGAGGCGCTGGTCCTCCAGGAGCCGGAGTCGCTGGCCGCGGACCGGGGCTGGACGCTGCACGCCCTGGCGGCGGTGGAGCGCGACCGGGCGAACCTGGCGGAGGCCCTGACGCTGCTGGACCGGGCACTGGCGCTGCACAAGGAGAACGAGTCCCTGCACGGCGAGGCCTGGGCACACTTCCAGCTCGGCCAGGTGTTCCTGCGGACCGGCGAGGTGGCGCGGGCGGAGGACGAACTGCGGCTGGCCCTCGACCGGTACGGGCGCACCCACGACGGGCGCGGGCAGGCGTGGGCGCTGACCCAGCTGGCCAGGGCCCGGCTGGTCGACGGCGATGTGGGGCCCGCGGTGGACGGGCTGCGGCAGGCGCTGGCGCGGCACCGGGAGCAGGAGGACGCGCGGGGCGAGGCGTGGACCCTCTACTACCTGGGGCACGCCCTGGAGGAGCGGGGCGACCGGGACCAGGCGGTACGGGAGCTGGAGCGGGCGCGGACGATGTTCTCGCGGATGCGGGACGTCTACGGCTTGGCATGCGCCCGCCACCATTCGGGCCGGGTCACCCGCGACCAGCGGGCCGCCCAGACCGGCAACCTCCGCAACTCCGGCTTCGCCCGCCAGCTCCTGATGGACGCCCGCGCGGACTTCCACCGCATCGGGGTGGCCCACGGCGAGGCCTGGACCTGCCTGGAGCTGGCGATCGTGGACGCCGGCAACGACCGCCCGGCGCAGGCCCTGGAGCTGTGCGCGGAGGCGGCCCGCCTCTTCGCCGCGTACGGCGACCACCGCGGCACCGACTGGGCCCGCTTCCTGCGCTGCACCCTGCTCCCCGACCCGGACGCGGCCCGCGAGGAGCTGGCGGCCCTGACCACGACCCGCCACCCGAGCCGCGACCCCCGCCTGGACGACTGCGCCGAGGCCTACACCCTGATCCTGGAGCGCGGCACCCTGCGCGACGCGGGCTGGCAGGCCTGGGACCTGGGCATGGTGCCGGGGCGGCATGCGCGGGAGGTGATGGGGGTGACGGTGGAGGTGGACGCCCCGTAGGCACCCCGTAGCGGTGGCCCCGGGCAGCACCCGTACGGGCCCCGGCCACGCCGGGGCCCGTACGAGGGTGTGCGGTTACTTGTCCGCCGGGCCCGTGGACGGGGCGGCGGTGCCCGCCGTGGCCGGGTCCGGGGATTCGGTGAAGTCGATCTTGTGCATGTGGCGGTTCATCGACTTCATCAGGCCCCAGACGGCCAGCGCCAGGACGGCGAAGACGACGAACCCGAGGACGCCGGGGGTCACCTTGTTCTTGTCCAGTTCTTCGGCGGCGAAGGGGACAAGCTGGGTCATTGCCAGGTGTGCGCTCATGCTAGGCATTCTCGCGGATGCCCGCGAAGAGATCTTGCTCGGGGATGGAAGTGGCGACGAGGGACTTGCTGAGCTCGTACTCCTCGGTCGGCCAGACCTCCTTCTGGATCTCCATCGGGACGCGGAACCAGCCGCCGTCGGGGTCGATCTGGGTGCGGTGGGCGATGAGCGCCTTGTCGCGGGTCTCGAAGAAGTCGGCGCAGGGGACGTGGGTGGTGAGGTTGCGCGGCTTGCCGCCGAACTCGTCCCAGCGCTTCAGCCAGTCCCCGTACGGCGACTCCAGGCCGCGCTCCAGGAGCGCGTTGTGCAGCGCCTCGGTGCGCGGGCGGTTGAAGCCCTGGTTGTAGTAGAGCTTCTGCGGCTGGTGGGGCGCGCCGAACTCGGCCTCGGGGTACTTCGCGGTGTCGCTCGCGCCCTCGAAGGCCACCATCGTGATCTTGTGGGTCATGATGTGGTCGGGGTGCGGGTAGCCGCCGTTCTCGTCGTAGGTCGTGATGACCTGCGGACGGAAGCCGCGGATCCGGCGGACCAGCTCGCCGGCCGCCTGGTCCACGTCCGCGAGGGCGAAGCAGCCCTCCGGCAGCGGCGGCAGCGGGTCGCCCTCGGGCAGGCCCGAGTCGACGAATCCCAGCCAGTCCTGGTCGACGCCGAGGATCTCGCGGGCCTCGTCCATCTCCTTGCGGCGGACCTCGTCGATGTTCGCCTCGATATAGGGGTCGCCCTGGAGCTTCGGGTTGAGGATCGAGCCGCGCTCGCCGCCCGTGCAGGTCACCACGAGGACCTCCACCCCCTCGGACACATACTTGGCCATCGTCGCCGCGCCCTTGCTCGACTCGTCGTCGGGGTGGGCGTGAACGGCCATCAGTCGCAGCTGCGTAGTCAAGACTCGATCCTCAGTCATTCGTCGCCTAGGGAGGTCTCTATAGTGACGGAATCGGGGGTGGGAAAATTCCGGCACCCCCGCCGGGGATCCCGGCGGCGAAAGGAACGATCATGAGCGCGGTGCGAGAGCAGCTCCCCGAGGGGCGCTACGGCCGCTCCGCGGACGAGCGCGCCGACCGGAAGCTCAAGATCGCCGGCGCCGTGCTGGGCACCCTGTTCCTGGCCATGATCGGCTGGTTCGGCTGGCACTACGTCGGCGGGACGAAGATCAGCGCCGAGATCATCAAGTTCGACGTGGTGAGCGACAGCGAGGTCCAGGTCCACCTGGAGATCCGCAAGGACGCCGACGTGACGGGCGTCTGCACGATGCGCTCCCGCTCCGAGGACGGCGCCGAGGTCGGCCGCAAGGACGTCCCCGTCGACCAGGCCGGCAGCCGCATCGACGACGTCTACTCGATCCGTACGACCGCCAAGGCGACCAGCGCCGAGCTTCTGGGGTGTACGGCGCGGTAGCAGTGGGTAGGGAGCCCGGGACGAGCTCGGCCGGGTCACCACGGTGACCTGGGGTGACGCGAACGCCGTGGTTTATGTCCTCCCGCTTTTCGCCACTCATTGTTAGGCTCGTGGTTTCGCCCGCCCGGGAAGGCGCATCCTTTCCGTGTAGGGCGATGCTTTGTATTCCCAGTACCTACGAGGAGCACCTGTGACCCAGACCAGCGAGAACGTCACCTGGCTCACCCAGGAGGCGTACAACAAGCTCAAGGACGAGCTTGAGTACCTGTCTGGTCCCGCGCGTACCGAGATCGCGACCAAGATCGCCGCGGCGCGCGAGGAGGGCGACCTGCGCGAGAACGGCGGGTACCACGCGGCCAAGGAGGAGCAGGGCAAGCAGGAGCTCCGGGTCCGGCAGCTCACGCAGCTCCTGCAGAACGCCAAGGTCGGCGAGGCCCCCGCGGACGACGGCATCGTCGAGCCGGGCATGGTCGTGACGATCGCCTTCGACGGCGACGAGGACGACACGATGACGTTCCTGCTCGCCTCCCGCGAGTACGCGAGCGACGACATCGAGACGTACTCGCCGCAGTCCCCGCTCGGCATCGGCGTCAACGGCAAGAAGGCCGGCGACGACGCGGAGTACGAGCTGCCGAACGGCAAGAAGGCCACGGTGAAGATCCTCAGCGCCAAGCCGTACAGCGGCTGAGTCGCCGCTTGAGCCAGTGAAGGGCCGGTCCCCCGGAAGGGGCCGGCCCTTCGTCATGCTCATGCAATGATCAGGCCGTCGACCGGCAAGACGGGGGTGGGGGAACGTGCTGGGAGCGTTGCGCGAGGGGTCGCCGCGGCGGATCGGACCGTACGAGGTGCTCGCCCGGCTCGGCGCCGGCGGCATGGGCGAGGTCTTTCTGGCCCGGCTCGACACCTCCGGCGAGTTCTTCGCCGTCAAGACCGTACGGCGCGACTTCGCGGGCGACCCCGCCTTCCGGGACCGCTTCCGCCGCGAGGTGAAGGTCGCCGGTCTGGTCCGCAGCGCGCACGCCGCCGCGCCCGTCGGCGGCGACGCCGACGCCGAGCTGCCCTGGCTGGCCACCGCGTACGTCGCGGGCCCCAGCCTCTCCCAGGCCGTACGCCGCTCAGGACCGCTGCCGGTCCCCGCCGTCCGGGCCCTCGGCGCGCGCGTCGCGCGGGCCCTCGCCGACCTGCACGCGGCCGGGGTGCTGCACCGCGACCTCAAGCCGGGCAACGTCATGCTCGCCGTCGACGGCCCGCGCCTGATCGACTTCGGCATCGCCCGCGCGCAGGGCGCCACCACCATGACCGCGACCGGCCTCATGGTCGGCACCCCCGCCTTCATGTCGCCCGAGCATGTGGCCGGGGCGCGGAAGGTGACCGCCGCGTCGGACGTCTTCTGCCTCGGCTCGCTGCTCTGTTACGCGGCGACCGGCGAGGACCCCTTCGGCGACGGGCCCGTCGCGGCCGTCCTCTACCGCGTCTCGCAGGCCGAGGCCGACCTGGAGCGGCTGCCGGAGGAGCTGCGGGAGGTCGTCGCCGCGTGCCTGTCGGCGGACCCGGCCGCCCGGCCCACGCCTGAGGCCCTCGTCGAACTCCTCGGCGGCGAACGGCAGGCGCCGCCGTGGCCGGTGCCCGTCCGCGAGCACATCGGCGAGTACGGGACCGAGCTCGCCCAGCTCGTCGCCTCGGGCGGCCCGCTCCTGGAGCTCCCGGCGGCGACGGCGCCTGTCGTCACTTCGGGGCCGCCGGGACTGCACTTCGCGCCGACGGTCGCCCCCACGGGACCGACGGGACCCGCAGGACCCACCGGACCCGCCGGACCCACCGGATCGCCCGCCGCGCCCGCGTCGTCGAAGCGGCGCCGGCGGGGGCTGATCGCCGCCGTTGCCGCCCTCGCGGTCCTGGGCGGCGGCCTCGGCGCGTACCTCCTGTGGCCGCAGCCGACCCCGCCGAAGAAGCCGGTCACGGCCGGGCCCAAGGCGCCCGCCGCCGGGCCACGCGTCCCCGGCGTCGACGACCAGGGGCTCGCCGACGCCTCCGGGGTGGTCCCGCAGAACCTCACCCAGCGGCCGGCCGGCTGGAAGCCGTGGCGGGCGAAGCTGACGGCCCCGGCCTTCGGGTGCTCCGGGAACGAGCGGGTGCTGGTGTGCCGGACGACGGACGGGCGGTACGAGGCGCTGGATCCGGCGGACGGGAAGAGGTTGTGGGAGGCGGATCCGCACAACGAGAAAGCCCCGCAGGACAGCTATGTGAGCCCCACCGGCGGCATCTTCATCGCCCAGGAGGCGACCCGTCCCGTCGTCCACGACGGCCTGGTCGTGCTGGCGTTCGGCGGAGTGGTGCAGGTCCGGGACGCGCGCACGGGCGCGGTGAAGTGGGAGGCGGCGGCTCAGGCGGAGCAGGGCGAGCGCAGCCGCCCGCTGGTCGCCGACGGCGTGGTCTTCGTCGCCGCGAGGAGCACGGAGGGCCAGGACGCCGCAGAGCACGTCGGCCTGTTCGCCTACTCACTCGCCGACGGCCGCAGGCTGTGGACGAAGGTGCTCAACAACATCGTCCTCTCCAAGTCCGAGTTCCGGAACTTCGGTCCCGTCGCTTACGCCAAGGGCCTCGTGTACGTGCTCAGCGACGGCGGGATCATCGCGTACGACGCGAAGACCGGTGCCGTCCGCGGGCAGGTCGACAACGACGCGCGCACCTGCGAGGAGATCAGGGTGCTCGGGGCGGACGCGTACTGCGTCGACGTCTCCTACAACGGAGCGAAGGAAAGCGCCCACCTCCTCGACGCCGCGACACTCGCCTCCCGGAAGTCGCTGCCGGTACCCCCCGCCGGGGTGACACCGGCGTTCGTCACCGAGCGGGTGGCGGCCGGGGCCGATCGCGAGAAGGGCGGCCTGAAGCTCTTCGACCCGCGCGACGGCAAGGAGTTGGGCGTCTACGCGGCGAAGGCGGCGCCCGCCGGGCTGTCCCAGGCCTGGTCGGCGCCGCTGCTCGCGGGCGACCAGGTCGTCTACGCCGACTACTCCTCGCTCTACACCGTGCGGCTCGGCAAGGACGGCAAGCCCGCCGGGCTCAAGGTCACGCCGGTGCCGGGGGCACCCGGGGCGCGGGTCAAGGGGAACCCGTTCGACCTGGACATCGGCATCACCTACGCGAAGATGCTGCGCGCCCCCGAGGCGATCCCGGTCGGCGGCCTCGCCTACCTCGTCTACGACCAGGGCGTCGTCGCCTCCGTCGAACTCCCCCGCTGAGACCCACCGGAAAGGCGCGTTCCCGTGCTCGAAGCACTCCCCGCCGGGCCCCCGCGGCTCGTCGGCCCCTACCGGCTGCTCGCCCGGCTCGGCGCGGGCGGCATGGGCGAGGTCCATCTGGCGTGCCGGGCGGACCAGCCGACGGCCGATCCGTACCGGATGGTGGCCGTGAAGACCGTACGGGCGGACCTGGAGGTCGACGGGGACTTCCGGAGCCGGTTCCGGCGCGAGATCACGGCGGCGCGGGCGGTGGACAGCCCGTACGCGGCGCGGCTCGTGGACGCGGACGCCGACGCGGCGGCGCCGTGGCTGGCGACCGAGTACGTGCCGGGTCCCTCACTCGCGGAGGCGGTCGTACGGTCCGGGGCGCTGCCGGTGGCGGCGGTGCGGGCGCTCGGGGCCACGCTGGCGCGGGCGTTGGACGCGGTGCACGGCGCGCAGGTGCTGCACCGGGACCTGAAGCCGGCGAACGTGCTGCTGGGCGCGGGCGGGCCGAAGCTGATCGACTTCGGCATCGCGCAGGCCTTCGAGGCGACGGCGCTGACCTCGACGGGGCTGGTGGTTGGCTCGCCCGGCTTCATGTCGCCGGAGCATCTGATCGGCAGCCGGGCGGTGGTGCCCGCGTCGGACGTGTTCTGCCTGGGCGCGGTGCTCGCGTTCGCGGCGAGCGGGCGGGGGCCGTTCCACGACGACGAGATGGCGGCGGTGATCTATCGGATCAGCCGGGCCGAGGCCGAACTCGACTCTATTCCCGAGGAGTTGCGGCCCGTCGTGGAGCGGTGTCTGCGGCTCGATCCGGCGGAGCGGCCTTCGGCGGCGGAGCTGGCGGGGCTGCTGGGCGGGGCGGAGGTGCCGGAGGCGTTCCCGTGGCCGGGCGGGGTGCTGGCGCAGCTCGCCGAGCACGGGGAGGCGGCGCGGCGGGTCGGCGAGGAGGCCGCGTCGGGGGCGGGCGTGGCGGATCTGCCGACGCTCGGGCCTGTGGTGCCGTACTCCCCCACGGCGGTGGGGTACCGGCCGGTGGAGCCGACGGCGCCCGCGCCTCGGCGGCGGCCCTGGGCGGCGATGGCGGCGGCCGTGGTGGCGGTGGCCGTGGTGGGTACGGCAGGGGTCGTGTTCCTCGGCCGGAACGGCGGGCAGGACGGCACGGACGGGCCGGGACCGTCAGGGAGCGCCGCACCGTCCACGAGCGTGTCCGGACCGGCCGCGCCCCGCACGCTGAGCCGGGTCGTGCTGCCGTACGGGGGCGAAGGGCACACCGGTGACTACGGAACGGTGGGCACGGACCGCGCGTCCCGGCCGGCGGGCTGGTCGCCGTGGACCGCGAAGACGGACCCGGGCACGAACGCGTGCTCCCTCGCTCCGAAAGTGCTGCTCTGCGTCGGGCCCGGTGGCTCGGCCGTGGCCCTGCGAGCGGCGGACGGCACCCGGCTGTGGTCGGTGCCGGGGCGGGAGGCGCCCGGCCATCCGGGGCTGCTGTCGTCGGCGGGACATCCGGCCGTGGTCGGCGACACCGCGTACGTCGCGGGCCCGGTCGGGGTCACGGCGTACGGAATCGAGGACGGGCGCCGACGGGGGGAGATCCCGGCGCCCGGGAGCGACTGGGCGGTGAAGGGGTCCGATCTGCACGATGGCGTCCTCTACTCCGCGTACCTCGACCGGCAGGGCAAGGGCACGGGGCTCGTGACGGCGGTCCGGCTCGACGGAAAGGGCTCCGGCAAGGAACTGTGGCGGAGCGCGCTCGACGGCATTCCGGAGCAGCCGGTGGCGAGCGGGAGCCGGGTGTACGTCCCGATCGACGTCGCGACGCCGGTGGCGCTCGATGCCGGGACCGGGAAGGAGTCGGCCCGTGCGGCGCCCGGGATCGAGTGCGGGGAGATCGTGGTGCACCGCGACACCGTGCTCTGCCCCGCCGCGCGGGACACCGGGATGCCCGTGCTCGACGCACGGACCCTGAAGCGGAAGCGCACCCTGGGCGCGGGCCGGTGGATCACGGGCAGCCCGGCGGTGAACGCCGACGGGACCGTGGCGGTGACGGCCGGCGAGGAGATGGTCGCCTACGACCTGGAGAGCGGCCGAGAACGGTGGCTCGCGACGGCCATGGCCTTCCGCGCCGATCCGGACCAGGTTCTCTTCGCCGGCGACCGCGTGGTGGCCACCGGCCAGAACGAGGTGACCTCGATCCCGGTCTCCGGTCCTCCGGCGCGCCCGGAGGACATCGAGGTCTCGGCTGCCAACCTGCCCGCCGGCGTCAAGGCGAGCACCCTGACCCCCGGCACGGCGCTGGCCGCCGGAGGAGCCGTGTTCGTCCCCTTCTCCGACGGCCTGGTGATCTCCGTCTACCTCCCCTGAACGCCCCTCACGCCGTCGCCGACCGGTACTTCCGCACCGACAGCGTCCGGAAGACGACGACGATGAGGATCGAGTAGATCAGTGACGCCCACACCGGGTTCTGCATGGGCCAGGCGTCGGACGGGGACAGGCCTGGGTTGCCGAACAGCTTGCGGCAGGCCTGGACGGTGGCGCTGAACGGGTTCCATTCCGCGACGGTCTGGAGCCAGCCGGGCATCTTGCTGGTGTCCACGAAGGCGTTGGAGATGAAGGTGACCGGGAAGAGCCAGATCAGGCCGCCGGACGTCGCCGCCTCCGGGGTGCGCACGGACAGGCCGATCAGGGCGCCGATCCAGGTGAAGGCGTAGCCGAGGAGGAGGAGCAGGCCGAAGCCGGCCATGATCTTGGCGAAGTTGGTCGGTGCGTCGGAGCCGGGGCGCCAGCCGACCAGCAGGGCGACGAGCGCGAGGACGGTGAGCGTCAGCGCCGTCTGTACGAGGTCGGCGAGGGTGCGGCCGGTGAGGACCGCGCCCCGGGCCATGGGCAGCGAACGGAAGCGGTCGATGAGGCCCTTGTGCATGTCGTCGGCGATGCCCGCGCCCGCGCCGGCCGTGGCGAAGGTGACCGTCTGGGCGAAGATGCCGGCCATCAGGAAGTTCTTGTAGACGTCCGGGTCGGTGGTGCTGCCGATCTGCATCGAGCCGCCGAAGACGTACGTGAACAGGACCACGAACATCACGGGCTGGATCAGACCGAAGATGATCATCTCCGGGATGCGCATCATCCGGATCAGATTGCGCTTGGTGACGACGAGCGAGTCGTGGATCGACTGGGAGACGCCGCCGCGCGGCTTGGCGCGGGCCGTGGCGTCGGTCAGGGTGGTCACTTGGCCGCCTCCGTCACCTTGGCGCGCTGGTCGCCGTCGCCGCCTCTGGTCTTCTTGCCGCCCTTGCCGGGGCCGCCGGGGCCCCTGCTCCCCCCGTTCTCGCCGTTCTCGTCTTCGTCCCGCTCCGCCGTGTGGCCGGTGAGGGAGAGGAAGACGTCGTCGAGGGTGGGGCGGCGCAGGCCGATGTCGTCGATCTCGACGCCGACCGCGTCCAGGTCGCGGATGACCTCGGCGAGCAGCTTCGCGCCGCCGGCGACCGGGACGGTGAGCTTGCGGGTGTGGTTCTCCACGGAGATGTCGCCGTGGCTGATGCCGGCCAGGCCGTAGCGGGCGAGGACCTCGCGGGCGGGCGGGATCATCCCGGGGGTGTGGACGACGACTTCGACGCGCTCGCCGCCGGTCTGGGCCTTGAGCTGGTCGGAGGTGCCCCGGGCGATGACCTTGCCGTGGTCGATGACGCAGATGTCGTGGGCCAGGTGGTCGGCCTCCTCCAGATACTGCGTGGTGAGGAGGAGGGTGGTGCCCCCGGCGACCAGCTCCTGGATGACCTCCCACAGGGCCTGCCGGTTGCGCGGGTCGAGGCCCGTGGTGGGCTCGTCCATGAACATGACCGGCGGGGAGACCACGAGCGCGGCGGCCAGGTCGAGGCGGCGGCGCATGCCGCCGGAGTACGTCTTGGCGGGGCGGTCGGCGGCGTCGGCAAGGTTGAACCGCTCCAGGAGCTCGCCGGCCCTGGCCTTGGCGGCCCTGCCGCTCAACTGGTAGAGCTGGCCGACCATCTGGAGATTCTCCCGGCCCGTCAGATACTCGTCGACGGCGGCGAACTGGCCGGAGAGGCCTATGTTGCGCCGGACCTCGTTGGGGTGCTTGAGCACGTCGATGCCGGCGACGACGGCTCGGCCGCTGTCGGGCTGGAGCAGGGTGGTGAGCACGCGGACCGCGGTCGTCTTCCCCGCGCCGTTGGGGCCGAGGAGGCCCAGGACGGTGCCCTCGGGCACGTCCAGGTCCACCCCGTCGAGGGCTCGTACGTCACCGAAGGTCTTCACCAGACCTTCGGCGTGGATCGCGCCTGGCATGTGGGTTCTCCCAGCGAGTCTTGGCGGGATTCGGTTGTCGATCGAGGCCAGATTCGGGCGTTATTCGTGTGCCATTCGGGTGTTTCCGTACAAGTCTAGAGAGACCGGACAGGCAGCGCCCAGCGAATATGTGACCCGGACCACAAGCTAACGCGATACATCGCGATACACAACCCGTTTACGCGTCCCGCCCGACCCGCCGCTTCTCACCTCAGCACCGTGTACCCCGCCTCCCGCAGCGCCGCCTCCACCTCCGCGCAGTGCTCCGGGCCCTTCGTCTCCAGGTGCAGTTCGACCTCCACCTCCGTGAGTCCGAGGCGCGGATCGGTGCGTACGTGGCCGACGTCCAGGACGTTGGCGTCCACCACGGTCAGCACCGCGAGCAGCGTCGCCAGCGCGCCCGGCCGGTCGGTCACCTTCAGTCGCAGGCTCAGATACCGGCCGCCGGCCGCCATGCCGTGCCGCAGCACCCGCTGCATCAGGAGCGGGTCCACGTTCCCGCCGGACAGCACCGCCACCACCGGGCCCCGCCCGAACGCGCCCGGGTCGGCCAGCAGCGCCGCCACCGGGCTCGCCCCGGCCGGCTCCACCACCAGCTTCGCCCGCTCCAGGCAGAGCAGCAGGGCCGAGGCGAGGTCGTCCTCCGAGACGGTGCGGACCTCGTCCACGTACTCCTGGACGAGCGCGAACGGTACGTCGCCGGGGCGCCCCACCCGGATGCCGTCCGCGATCGTCACCGGCGACTCGACCGACACCGGGTGCCCGGCCGCCAGCGAGGGCGGATAGGCCGCGGCACCCGCCGCCTGCACGCCGATGACCCGCACATCGGGCCGCAGCGACTTCACCGCGAGGCCGATCCCCGCCACCAGACCGCCGCCGCCCACCCCCACCAGGATCGTCCGGACCTCGGGGCACTGCTCCAGGATCTCCAGGCCGACCGTGCCCTGACCGGCGATGATGTCGGGGTGGTCGAAGGGGTGGATGAAGATCGCGCCGGTCTCCCGCGCGTACTCCTCGGCCGCCGCCAGCGTCTCGTCCACGACATGCCCGTGCAGCCGCACGTCCGCCCCGTAGTCACGGGTCGCCGCGACCTTCGGCAGCGGGGCGCCGACCGGCATGAAGACCGTGGCGTGCACCCCGAGCAGCTTCGAGGCCAGCGCCACTCCCTGCGCGTGGTTGCCCGCCGAGGCGGCGACCACCCCGGCCGCCCGCTGCTCGGGCCGCAGCCCCGCGATCCGCACGTACGCGCCGCGCAGCTTGAAGGAGCCGGTCCGCTGGAGGTTCTCGCACTTCAGGTGCACCGGCGCCCCGACCAGCGCGGACAGGTACCGGCTGCTCTCCAGCGCGGTCGTCCGGGCCACCCCGGCGAGCATCTTCTGCGCCCCCCGCACGTCGTCGAGGATCACGGGGTGAAAGGGGTCTGGCGTACGGAAGCTCATGACAGCAAGTCTCGCAGTTCAGGCGGTCCGTGGCCGCCCGGGGAACCGGCGTCCCACCCGGCCCCGAGCCCGTTCGTATCCGGATCGCGCAGCGCCGGTACGGACCCGGGCCGGTCCGCGTACTCTGTCCCCCACCAACCGACCACCGCACGAGAGAGCCCCCACAGCCATGCCCACATCTCAGGACATGACGACTGAGCTTGACCCCGGTCTCCTCGACGCCCTCCAGCACCAGGTGGCCGTCTTCGCGCGGCGGGCCGAACAGACCCGGCTCGGCGGTACCGGGCAGCTCCGCAACTCCATGGACCGGGCCGCGTACCTGCTGCTCAACCGGCTCGACCAGGAGGGACCCATGGGCGTCAAGGCGCTCGCCGCCGGCATGGGCATCGACTCCTCCACGGTCACCCGCCAGGTCGCCCCGCTCGTCGACACCGGCCTGGTCAAGCGCACCTCGCACCCCGAGGACGGGCGCGCGGTCGTGCTCCAGCTCTCCCCGCGCGGGCAGGCCCGCCTGGAGGAGGTGCGGATCTCCCGCCGGCAGCTGATGGCCGAGGTCACCGACGGCTGGACGCCCGACGAACGGGATTCCTTCTGCACCCTGCTCACGCGCTTCAACTCGGCGCTCTCCGCACGGCAGTCGGGGCTGCCGGTCGTCCAGGAGGCCGCCGCCCAGGAGCCCGCCACCCAGGCGGAGTCCACGCCGGTCTCCACGCCCGTCTCCACGTCGGAGTCCCTGCCGGAGTCTTGACCCCGGGCGCGCGCTGGCCTCATATGAGGAGGTGCGTGAGCGGAGAACCGGCCAGGACGGCCTCAGCGGCGAAAACGCCTACCGCGCCCGGGAGTTCGACGCTTTCGTCGCCGGGGCGGCGGGCCGGCTGCTGCACACCGCGACCCTGCTCACCACCGAACCGGCCCACCGCAACCCGCGCGCCCAGGCCCTGCTGACGGCCGCCCTCGCCCACACCTACGCCCGGTGGGAACGGCTGCGGGGCGAGGACCCGTACGACGTCACCCGCGCCGATCTCGCCACCCGCTTCGCCCGCACCGCCTGGCGGCACCACCGCGGCCTGGGCGGGGTGCTCTCCGCGCTCACCCCGCAGGAACGCCTGATCGTCGTGCTCCGGCTGTACGAGGGGGTGGCCGAGGAGCAGACCGCGGCCCTGCTCGGACTGCCCGAGGACCGGGTACGGGCCGTCTGCGCCCGCTCCGTCACGGCGCTGCGGGCGGCCTCGTGAACCGGCACGAGCACAAGGAGGAAGAGGTCCGGCGGATGCTGGAGGGCTCGCACCCGCATGTGCCGGGCGACCTCGCCGCGCGGGCCACGGCCCGGGGCGTACGGCTGCTGCACCGGGACCGGGCGATGCGGCGGTTCTGGTGGACGCTGCTGACCCTGGCCGTCTTCGCCTTCGTCGTCTGGGCCTCGATGGTCCGGCCGTGGGAGGTCCCGCCGGCCGGGACGACACCGCCGCTCGAAGGCTTCTGAGACCGGAGTCTGGCGGGACCGGAACGCGCTTCGAAGGCCGGTGGGACCGGACCGCGCCCCGGGGGACGCGGTCCGGCACGGCGTGGCGTCTAGCCCAGCGCCTCGCGCAGGTCGGCCAGCAGGTCGTCGACGTTCTCGATGCCGACGGACAGGCGCACCAGGTCCGCCGGGACCTCAAGGGCGGAGCCCGCGACGCTCGCGTGGGTCATCCGGCCCGGGTGCTCGATCAGCGACTCGACGCCGCCGAGGGACTCGCCCAGGGTGAACAGCTTGGCGCGGTTGCAGACCTCGACCGCCGCCTCCTCGCCGCCCTCGACGCGGAAGGAGATCATGCCGCCGAAGTTGCGCATCTGCTTGGCGGCGATCTCGTGGCCCGGGTGCTCCGGCAGGCCCGGGTAGAGGACCTGGGTGACCTTCGGGTGCTGGGTCAGCATCTCGACGATCTTGGTGGCGTTCTCGCTGTGCCGGTCCATGCGGACGGCGAGCGTCTTGATGCCGCGCAGCACGATCCAGGAGTCGAACGGGCCGGCCACCGCGCCCATCGCGTTCTGGTGGTACGCCAGCTCCTCGCCGAGCTCCGCGTCGGCCGTCACCAGGGCGCCGCCGACGACGTCGGAGTGGCCGCCCATGTACTTGGTGAGGGAGTGCACGACGACGTCCGCGCCGAGCGCCAGCGGCTGCTGGAGGTAGGGCGAGGCGAAGGTGTTGTCGACGACCAGCTTCACGCCGGCCTGGCGGGCGATGCCCGCGACGGCCTCGATGTCGGTGATGCCGAGCAGCGGGTTCGAGGGGGTCTCGACCCAGATCAGCTTCGTACGCTCGTTGATCGCGCCACGCACGGACTCCAGGTCGGAGGTGTCCGCGACGGAGAAGTCGACGCCCCAGCGCTGGACGACCTTCGCGAAGAGGCGGAAGGTGCCGCCGTAAGCGTCGTTGGGGATGACCACGTGGTCGCCCGGGACGAGGAGGGTGCGCAGCAGGCAGTCCTCGGCGGCGAGCCCGGACGCGAAGGCGAGGCCGCGCCGGCCGCCCTCCAGCGCCGCGAGGTTCTCCTCCAGGGCGGTACGGGTCGGGTTGGCGCTGCGGCTGTACTCGTAGCCGCCGCGAAGCCCGCCCACGCCGTCCTGCTTGTAGGTGGACACCTGGTAGATGGGCGGGACGACCGCGCCGGTCAGCGGGTCGGCGGTGTTGCCCGCGTGGATGGCGCGGGTCTCGAAGCTCTGGTGGGAGTGCTGGTCGCTCATGGTCAGGAGCGTAGTGCCGGGACGGGTCCGCCGCCGCCGTATGTCTCACCGGGTGTCCTGGACAATGGGACGCATGGAGATTCTGTGGTTCCTGATCGCGCTCGGGCTGCTCTTCGGCGTCCTGGGCCCCTACGTGCTGCGCCGGCGCGGCGGCGGCATCCGGCAGGTGGCGCCCGGCGCCCCCGACGCGGCGGACCCGGAGGCGTACGGCTTCCTCCGGCAGGAACAGCAGGACGTACGGCTGCCCGGACCCGACCGTGACCTCCTGGACGTGCTGGACGTCGTGCAGGCGACGCAGGACTGGCGGGCCGCCTCGCAGCTCCTGAAGGGCACCGCGAAGGAGGGCGAGACGCGCTGGCAGCGGGTCCAGGCCTTCGCGGGCGCCGCCTCCCTCGAACTGGCCGAGCGGCCGGGCGTCGGCGGGGCGTGGCTGCGGTCCTGGCGGGCCGAGGCGCCCAAGGACCCGGGCTGCGCGCAGGTGTACGCGGAGTTCCTGGTGCAGCAGGCGTGGCGCTCCTCGTCGGCGGGCACCGACGACTTCCGGATCATCCTGGAGGAGGCGCGCGCGGCGTGCGGCCAGGCGGCGCTGCTCGCGCCGGGCGACCCCGTGCCGTACATCTCGGAGCTGGCCGTCGCGCGCGGACTCGGCGACACCCACGAGCAGTTCGACCAGGTGTGGGCGAAGATCATCGACCGGGCGCCGCAGCACATGGGGGCGCATCTGGCGGCGCTGCACTACTGGTGCGAGAAGTGGCACGGCTCGCGCGAGGAGGCGGACCACTTCGCGACCACGGCCGCGGCGCGCGCCCCGCACGGCTCGCTGCTCGCCGCGCTGCCCCTGTTCGCCGTCTTCGAGCACCAGCCGGACCTGGTGATCGTCTCGGACTACTACCGCACGGCGGTGGTGTCGAAGGCGATGGAGGGCGCGCTGTACGCGGTCCACTCGGCCCGCCCCGACGACCCGATGCTGGCGCACGTACGCCATCTGCTCGTGCACTTCCTGGTCCGCGCGGAGCGCTGGGAGGAGGCGATGCGCCTGCTGGTGCGCGTGGACGGCTACGTGGGCGCGCTGCCGTGGACGCTGAGCGGGGACCCGGCGCTGGAGTACACGGTGTACCGGAACCTGGCGGTGGCCGGTTACGAGTCGAACGGCGGGAGCCCGGCGACGCTGGCGCGGTAGCGGGGGGAGCGCTGGTGAACTCCAGGTGCCATGGGCCCCGTTGGACCGGGTGAGGACGCTCCGTCCTCACCCCGTCACCGATCGGAGTAACCCGATGCGCGCCCAGCACGCCCTGTCCTCCGCCTTCGCCGCCTTCGCCACCGCCGCCCTCGTCGCCGTCGCCGCGCCCGCCCCCGCCACGGCCGCCCCGGCCCCGCAGCACTGCGTGGCCACCCCCGGCGGCGCGGCGCCGGTCTGCTTCTCGACCTTCACCGCGGCGACCCGCTTCGCCACCGGCGGCCGGGTGACGGACGCGCCCGCCCAGGGCACCGGCAAGCAGCTCTCGGCGTTCCTGGACCGGACGGCGACGACCACGGCACGGTCCGCCTCGGTCGCCGCGGCGACGGTGAACGCGCCGGTCGTCATGGCGTACGAGCACGCCGACTTCCAGGGCTACAGCCTCACGTTCGTCATCCCGGTCACCCAGGGCCAGTACGAGGGCAACTGCGACGGCAAGACGTACGACTTCCCGTGGGTGGGCGCCGAGATCAACGACAAGATCACCTCGATCCAGGTGCTGAACTACGGCCGCTACTGCCAGACCCGGCTGTACGACCACATCGACTTCGGCGGCAGCAACTACAACGTCGACGCGAAGGGCAACCGGCTGGTCCGCGACTTCAACGACCGGGCCAGCAGCGTGCGCATCTGGAACTGACCCGGGACGGCGCGCGCCGTGGGCCCCCGGCGGAGTCCTCCGGGAATCCGCCGGGGGCCCACGGCGTTGTGCCGAGAGCCCCCGTCGAGGAGGCCCCCGTCGAGGAGAGATGCCGCATGTTCCTGTCCCGCACCCCCGTCCTCCCCACCGCCGACCAGGCCCTGCGCGGCCGTCCGGAGCCCGAGTTCGCGGTCCCGGAGCGGCACACCGTCCTCGGCACCCCGCTCCTCGGCCCCTACCCGGAGGGCCTGGAGGTCGCGGACTTCGGCCTGGGCTGCTTCTGGGGGGCCGAGCGCAAGTTCTGGCAGACCGAGGGCGTGTACACGACGCTCGTCGGCTACCAGGGCGGTCCGACGCCGAACCCGGTGTACGAGGAGGTCTGCTCGGGCCTCACCGGTCACACCGAGGTCGTCCGGGTGGTCTTCGACCCGTCGAAGGTCTCGTACGAGCGGCTCCTGAAGCTGTTCTGGGAGTCCCACGACCCGACCCAGGGCTTCCGCCAGGGCAACGACGTCGGCACCCAGTACCGCTCGGCCGTCTACACCCACTCCCCCGAGCAGGCCGCCACGGCCGAGGCGTCCCGCGAGGCCTACCAGCAGGTCCTGACCGGCTCCGGCTACGGCACGATCAGCACCGAACTCCTCCCGGCGGAGGGCCGCCCCTTCTACCCGGCGGAGGGGTACCACCAGCAGTACCTGGACAAGAACCCCGCGGGTTATTGCGGGATCGGCGGGACCGGGGTGTCGTGCCCGATCGGGGTCGCTAAGGCGGAGTAGGGCGGTCCTGGGCGTCGGGGGCGTCCTGACGATCGGCGGGGCCTGCCACCAGCAGGAACAGGCCCGCGCCGGCGCCGATGAGCCAGCTGCCCAGCATGGTGACCTCGTGGCCGAGGCCGATCCCGGCGAGGAAGCCGCCGATCGCCGCCGTCTGCACGACGGCGGCGGCCCGTGGGACAGGGGTGCCCATGTCCCACCCGCGCCGGAGGAAGCCGTTACGGCGCCACATCGCCCAGAGCATGAAGGCCGCGAAGAGGGCCAGGACCACGAGGAACGGCACGGGCAGCCGCAGCGTGTCGCGCGTCACCGCGTTCCCCTCGGTCAGCTGGAGCACGGCCATGACGAGGGTGATGGGCCCGATCACCCCGAACACCCCGGCCAGGCACCGCAGGAAGCCGACGCCCCACAGGGTGCTGAAACCCGTGGCCCGCTGCGACTGCAGCTGGTGGAGGCGCACCGCCGCGCCACGGAAGTCCGTGGCGACGACCCAGCCGAATCCCGTCGCCCCGAGCCCCCAGACGAGCTCGAACAACGCGCCGCCGCCCCCGTTTCCCCCTGACATCCCCCACTCCTCGGCTCGTGCCGTACCCCGCCCCTTGCCCGCCGACCCTAGAACGCCCCACGCCCCCGCGTCGCTGCCGGGCACGGGCAGTCTTCGGCTCCTTCGGCTGCCGCCGTGTCACACCCGGGCGGGCCGTCTCGTCCAAGAGCGGGAGGAGTACGTGGGGGACGGCGGCGGGCCTCAGGCTGACGCCGCCCGCAGCTTCCTCGCGGTGGCCGCCGCCACGTACCCCTCCGGCAGGCCGTCGATCAGCAGCACGTCGCCGCTCATGTGCCGGGCGCGGAGCGGGATCAGGGCCTGGTAGGCCTCGGAGTCGTACCACTCGCGGGCGTCCTCGTACGTCGGGAAGCCGATGATCACGAGGGCGCCGGGCCACGCGCCCTCGCGGACCTCGCGCTCGGGCGCGCCGTGGACGAGGAAGCGCCCGCCGAAGGGGTCCAGGGTGTCCTGGATGCGCTCCATGTAGACGAGGACCTCCTCGTCGAGGAGGGGCTTCGGGTGCAGGTTTCCGATGGCGTATGCGGTCATGGGGACAGCGTGCCGGGGCATGCCGTACGGGGTCGATTACCCCGGACGTCATGCCCCGGCACGCACCATCCCGGACCTGGTCAGATCGTCGACGCGTCGATCACGAAGCGGTAGCGCACGTCGGAGGCGATGACCCGCTCGTACGCCTCGTTGATCTGCTCGGCGGCTATCACCTCGATCTCCGAGCCGAGGCCGTGCGCGGCGCAGAAGTCCAGCATCTCCTGGGTCTCGGCGATGCCGCCGATCATCGAGCCGGCCAGCGTCCTGCGGCCGCCGATGAGGGAGAAGAGGCTGACCTGGACCGGCTCCTCGGGGGCGCCGACGTTGACCAGCGCGCCGTCGGTCTTGACCAGGCTCAGGTACGCGTCGAAGTCCAGCGGCGCGGAGACCGTGGAGATCACCAGGTCGAAGGTGCCGGCCAGCTTCGTGAAGGTCTCCGGGTCGCTGGTGGCGTAGAAGTGGTCGGCGCCCAGCTTCCGCCCGTCCTCCTGCTTCTTCAGGGACTGGCTGAGCACCGTCACCTCGGCGCCGAGCGCGTGGGCGATCTTGACGCCCATGTGGCCGAGGCCGCCGAGGCCGACGATCGCGACCTTCTTGCCGGGGCCCGCCTGCCAGTGGACGAGCGGCGAGTACAGGGTGATGCCGGCGCACAGCAGCGGCGCGGCGGCGTCGAGCTCGATGCCCTCGGGGATGCGCAGGGTGTAGTTCTCGTCGACGACGATGTGGCTGGAGTAGCCGCCGTAGGTGGGCTCGCCGCTCTTGTCGAGGGCGTTGTACGTGCCGGTGCCGCCGGTCACGCAGTACTGCTCCAGGCCGCGCTCGCAGTACTCGCAGGTACGGCAGGAGTCGACGAAGCAGCCGACGCCGACGCGGTCGCCGACCCGGTGCTTCGTGACGCCGGGGCCGACCTCGGTGACGATTCCGGCGATCTCGTGGCCCGGCACCATGGGGAAGATGCCCTCGCCCCAGCCGTTGCGGGCCTGGTGGATGTCGGAGTGGCAGATGCCGGCGTACTTGATCTCGATGAGGACGTCGTGCTCACCGACGGCCCGGCGCGGCACGGTGGTGCGCTCCAGCGGGGCGTTGGCGGCGGGCGCTGCGTAAGCGGAAACGTTCGTGGTCATGGGGGAGAGCCTGCCGGAGACCACCGACGGTGCCCAGACCACTGCTCTGCCTACGTCCCGCGTGCCTACCACTGGCAGGGTCAGGCACACCGGCCCCTCTGTCGGCCCGACCGGGAATACTGGGGACGCATGGACCTCAGTGCCGAACTCAGCGAATTCCTCCGCTCCCGCCGGGCCCGGCTGAAGCCGCAGGACGTGGGGCTGCCCGAGTTCGGGCGGCACCGGCGGGTGCCGGGGCTGCGCCGGGAGGAGCTGGCGCAGCTGGCCGGGGTGTCGGTGGCGTACTACACCCGCCTTGAGCAGGGCAACGGCCGCAACGTGTCCATGGAGGTGCTGGACTCGATCGCGCGGGCCCTGCGGCTGAACGACACCGAGCGGGCGCATCTGACGCATCTGGCGAAGCCGACGGTGAAGAAGCGGCAGAAGGCGGCGGTCGCCCGCCCGCAGAAGGTGCGCGTGGGTGTCACGCAGCTGCTCGACTCCATGGAGAGCGTCCCGGCCTTCGTGGTGGGGCGGCGCACGGACATCCTGGCCTGGAACCGTATGGCGCGGGCGCTGATGGGCGACTTCGCGGCCTGGGAGCCGCACGAGCGCAACATGGCCCGGCTGGTCTTCCTGGACCCCAACGCGCGTGATCTGTACATCGACTGGGAGTGCAAGGCCGTCGAGATCGTGAGCGTGCTCCGGCTGTACGCGGGGCTGCACCCGGACGACCAGGAGCTGCTGGCGCTGGTCGGCGAACTGTCGGTCAGGAGCGAGAAGTTCGGCTCGCTGTGGGCGGCGCACACGGTGACCGACAAGGGGCACGGGACGAAGCGGATGCGGCATCCGCTGGTGGGCGAGATGACCTTGGCGTACGAGTCGATGAAGGTCTCGGGCGACGACCCGGACCTGACGCTGGTGACGTACCACGCGGAGCCGGGGACGCCGTCGGCGGACGCGCTGCGGCTGCTGGCGCAGTGGGGCGTGGACGAGCCGGCGGCCGACGTACGGACGTGACGACGAAGCGGCCCCCTCCGATGGTCGGAAGGGGCCGCTTGGTCACGCTGTGCGCGTCGTACGGGTCAGGCGGCGGAGCCGGCCTTCCACGCCGACCAGCTCATGTTCCAGCCGTTGAGGCCGTTGTCGGGAGCGATCGTCTTGTCCTTGGAGTTCTTGACGATGACGACGTCGCCGACGAGCGACTTGTCGTAGAACCAGGCGGCCTGCTGGTTGGGGTCGCCGGCGCCCTTGACGTCGGCGAGGCCCACGCAGCCGTGGCTGGTGTTCACGGAGCCGAAGATGGAGCGCGAGCCCCAGTAGTTGCCGTGGATGAAGGTGCCCGACGTGGACAGGCGCATGGCGTGCGGCACGTCCTTGATGTCGTACTCGCCCTTGCCGTCGGAGTCGGTGAAGCCGACGGTGGCGCCGTTCATCCGGGTCTCCTTGAACTTCTCGGAGATCACCATCTCACCGTTGTAGGTGGTGTTCTCCGGGGAGCCGGCGGAGATCGGGATCGTCTTGATCGTCTGGCCGTCCTGCTTGACGGTCATCGTCTTCGTGGCCACGTCGACCGTGGAGACCTGGTTGCGCCCGATCTTGAAGGTGACCGTCTTCTGCTGGACGCCGAAGACGCCGTTCGCGCCCTCGACGCCGTCGAGGTCCAGCTTCAGGGTGACGGTGGAGTTCTCGGTCCAGTACTTCTCGGGGCGGAAGTCGAGCCGCTGCGAGTTGAACCAGTGACCGACGACCTCCTGGCCGGAGCTGGAGGAGACGGTGATGCCGCCCTGGACGGCCTTCTTGTCGGTGATCGCCTTGTTGAAGTTGATCGAGACCGGCATGCCGACGCCGACGACGGAGCCGTCCTCCGGCGTGAAGTTGCCGATGAAGCTGTTGGCCTGCGAGACCGTGGTGAACGAGGAGTTCTCGTGGGCCTCGAGGCCCGCGGTGTCCTGTGCGGTCGCCGCGATCTTGTAGACGGTGGCGCGCTTGAGCGCCCCCGTCGGCTTCCAGCTGAGGCCGTCGGCCGCTATCTGGCCCTCGACCTTGGCGCCCTCGGCGGAGACCATCGTGACGTCGGTCAGCTTGCCGTCGGCGACGGTGACCTTGGCGTCGTTGTTGATCGACGCGTTCTGGGAGCCGTTCTTCGGCGAGATGGTGATCTGCGCCTTGGAGGTCTTCTGCGCGGCTGCCTCGTCGACCTGGGCCTGCGCGTTCTGCGAGGCGTCGGCGGCGCTGCCGCCCTTGCCGCCGTCGTTGCACGCCGTGAGCACCAGCACGCCGCCGAGCACCGCGGCAGCGGCCGCCAGGCTCTTACGGCGCTTGCCGTCCGTCATCACACGCTTCTCCATCGTCGCCGACTACCTGACTTCCTACTGAAACACCCATCACGCCCCTCCGGTTCCGCACCGGGGGGTTTGTGGGCAACACCACTGTCCGACACGCACCGGAGGCACCGTCCGGTTCCCGGACCCGCGCCGATACGGCACAGGGCCCCGGGACGCCGCCGTCCCGAGGCCCTGTGAAGCGGGGCGCGGGGGTCAGCTGCGGCCGTCGGCGACGCCTGCGGTGTCTGTGCCGTCTGTGCTGTCGTCTTCTTCCCGCCCACTATCTTCGTCGTCGAGGTCCCACTCCATAGCGTCGGGGTCGTATTCGATCTCCTCGCTGCTCCAGGAGGCCTGCACCATCTCGACGCCGGGGACCGTTCCGACCAGGTCGAAGGGCTCGACGAGGTACGCGAGGGCCTCGGCGCTGTCCTCCGCGACGGCGGCGCGGGCGTGCGTCCGCTCCTCCTCGGGCATGAACTCGTCGGCGTCGATCCGGCCGACGGCGGCCTCGGCGAGCGCGGGCGGTGCGTCGATCTCCAGGACCAGGTCGACCCGAAGCCGTACATAGCGTGATGTCTCGGAAGTGCTCATGGCCGGAGCGTAGAGCGCGGGAAGCCCTCGGCTTTCCCACGACCCGGTGTGTTCATTAGCATCGGCTCACCTGCCAATTCGCGGTTTCCGCAAGGGGGATCACCACACCGTGTCCGTCGCCCGACGCCCGCTGCTCACCGCCACCGCCGCGGGGACACTTCTCTGCGCCCTGTGGTTCGTCCCGTCGGCGAACGCCACGGACGAGCGGCTTCCGGTGGACCTCGCGCCGTCCTCCGTCTCCGACGAGGAACAGGACCCACGGCTGGCGGAGACCGGCGGCTTCGACACCACCCCGTACCTGCTCGGCGGGACGGCGTTCCTGGGCGTGGGGGCGGGCTTCGTGACCCTGGCGATGCGCCGGGGCGGCCGGGCCTGCTGAGGCCTCTCGGCGTACGAGCAAGGGCCGCCCCCGGTTCTCCCGGGAGCGGCCCTAGCTCATGCTCTTCTTGGGCTTACGCGAGCGGTCCGGTGACCGGCTCGACGGCGGCGACGAGCGCTCCGTCCCGTACGAAGGCGTCGGCGGCGGCCAGGTCGGGCGCGAGGAAGCGGTCCGGGCCGGGACCGGCGACACCGGCGGCGCGCAGCGCCTGGATGGCGGCGGCGGAGGCGGGGGCCGGGGTCAGGCCGTGGCGGAGCTCGATGCCGCGGGTGGCGGCGTACAGCTCGACGGCGATGATCCGGTTGAGGTTGCCGATGGCGGTGCGCAGCTTGCGGGCGGCGGACCAGCCCATGGAGACGTGGTCCTCCTGCATGGCGGAGGAGGGGATGGAGTCGGCGGAGGCCGGGACGGCGAGCCGCTTCATCTCGCTGACCAGGGCGGCCTGGGTGTACTGGGCGATCATCAGGCCGGAGTCGACGCCGGCGTCGTCGGCGAGGAAGGCCGGCAGGCCGTGCGAGCGGTTCTTGTCGAGGAGCCGGTCGGTGCGGCGCTCGGCGATGGAGCCGAGGTCGGCGGCGGCGATGGCGAGGAAGTCCAGGACGTACGCGACGGGGGCGCCGTGGAAGTTGCCGTTGGAGCGGACCTCGCCGTTGCCCAGGACCACCGGGTTGTCGACGGCGGCGGCGAGCTCGCGCTCGGCGACGAGCAGGGCGTGCGCCATGGTGTCGCGGCCGGCGCCCGCGACCTGCGGGGCGCAGCGCACGGAGTAGGCGTCCTGGACGCGGGGGGCCTCGCCGCTCTGGAAGTGGCCGGTGAGCTCGGAGCCCTTGAGGACGGCGAGCATGTTGGCGGCGGAGGCGGCCTGGCCGGGGTGCGGGCGGATGGCGTGCAGCTCGGGCTCCAGCACCTTCTCGGTGCCGAGCAGTGCCTCCAGGGAGAGGGCCGCGGTGATGTCGGCCGACTTGTAGAGGGTGTCGAGGTCGGCGAGGGCCATGATCAGCATGCCGAGCATGCCGTCGGTGCCGTTGAGGAGGGCGAGGCCCTCCTTCTCCTTGAGCTCGACGGGCTGGATCCCGGCGGCGGCGAGCAGCTCGCCGGCGGGCTTGACGACACCGTCGGGCCCCTCGGCGTCCCCTTCCCCCATCAGCGCGAGCGCGCAGTGGGAGAGCGGCGCGAGGTCGCCGGAGCAGCCGAGGGAGCCGTACTCGTGCACGACGGGGGTGATCCCCGCGTTGAGCACGTCGGCCATGGTCTGCGCGACCTCGGGGCGGACGCCGGTATGGCCGGAGGCGACGGTCTTGAGCCGCAGGAACATCAGCGCGCGCACGACCTCGCGCTCGACGTGCGGCCCCATGCCGGCGGCGTGCGACCGCACGATGTTGCGCTGGAGCTGGGCGCGCAGCTCGTGGCCGATGTGCCGGGTGGCGAGCGCGCCGAACCCGGTGGAGACGCCGTAGACCGGCTCGGGCTTCGCGGCGAGCGCGTCCACGGTGGCACGCGCGGCGGCGAGCGCCTGGACGGCCTCGGCCGACAGCTCGACGCGCGCGCCGTGGCGGGCGACGTCGATGACGTCCTGCGGGGTGGTGCCGGACGTCCCAAGGACGACAGTCTGCATATCCATATTCAGCACCCTACGGACTGAAGAGCGACATGTCACTAGGGGAACGGTCACCGGCCCTGGGGGCGGCAGACCCTTACGGGGGTGACGTCCGGCCGGGGGGCTCCGGACCTGCTTCCCGGTGGAGCTGGAGTTCCAGTCTGCGCCAGCGAACTCGATCTCTCGCGCGGTGCGGAACAGCTCGGGTGATCGAGGTACTGGTCCTCGGGGAAATGCGTACAGACGATGTCCGGGCGTGCCTCCAGGAAGCGGGTGTCCGGGATATTGGAGACGGGAGTGCGGCTACGGCTCGCGTCCGCCAGTTCCCCGGCCAGGGCGACGAGGGGCGGTCACCTCCGCGAGAGGCGTGACCGGGTCACACGAGCTGGATGTTGTCGGCGGCCGTCGTCCACTCGATCCCACCCTTGGGCCGGATGTGAGCGAGCCGTACGGTTCCGTGGCTGTGGAGCTCGTGCGTCACGGCGACGAGGACGCCCTCACCGCGCGAGGCGATGTCCCGGACGTTCCTGTTCAGGAGCGGATGCTGCTCGTATCCGTCCGGATCGACCGGGTTCACGTCCCCGCCTCCGTCCGGCTCTCGACGCGGCGCATGAACCTCTCCCAGCCGTCGGCCGCCCGCAGACGCAAGGCCCGGCTCGGCGCACCCGGCCGGGGTTCCGGCGGCGCGCGCGTACGACCAGCGGTACCGGGGGTCCTGCGGGGCGGTTCGGAGGTCGTCGTCACGTGGTCTCTCCTCTCGTACGGGCAGCGGCGGGCCGCGGTTCGGGACACGACACGGCCCGCTGCCTCGGGAGCCACTCGGAGGGTCTTTCAACCTCCGAGGACGTGTGAACAGTGAACTCCCCGGCACGGAAAGTGAGTACGGTTGACCGCTCACGAACTCGTTCAAGCCGTTCAAGATCGCTTTCAAGGAGCTGGAAGTGACAGGGAACCGGACACCGAACAGCCGGTTGGCGGAGGTCATCCACGAGGCCGGGGTGACGTATTACGCGCTGGCCAGGGAGATCCGCGCCGTGGCGGCCGAGGCCGGGGTGAGGTTGAGTACGGGGCCGTCGGCGGTCGCGTACTGGGTGGCCGGCGGTACACCATCCGGACGGACACCGTTCTTCGTTGCCGAGGCGCTCACCCGAAGGATGAAGCGGAAGGTGACGGTTGCCGAGATCGGTCTACGCTGCGCAGCCAGTGGGGAAGCCCTGGACGCCGATCCGCTGGCCACCGCCGCCGACCTCGGGAGGTCCGTGATGCTCCGACGCAGGGATGTCTTGAACTCCGCCTTCGCCGCTGCTGCCGTCGCTCTTCCGCTCGGCTACGACCACGAAGCCGTCGCTGCCACGCTCAGGGCCGGGCAGACCGTCGGAGGCGTCGGCGCCGAGGAAGTCGCGACGGTCCGGATGCTCACCGAGACGTTCAGGAGCTCGGACGAGAGACTGGGGGGCGGCCATGGGCTGACCGCTGTCACCGCGTACCTCACCGACACCGTCACCCCCATGCTTGCGGCACGCTTTCCCACGGACGCCGTCCGCAGGCAGGCGTTCGGGGCAGCGGCCCAGTTGGCGACGCTGGTGGGCTGGAAGCACCACGACCTCGGCCGTGAGGGAGTCGCGCAGCGGTACTACCTGCTCGGCTATCAGCTCGCCTGCGAGGCCGACCCACACGGGCACGCGGCGTGGATGATGCGCGCCATGACCCATCAAGCACTCGACCTCGGTCACCCCGACACGTGCGTGGAGCTGGCGGAGGAGGCCCTGCGCAGAGCGTCCGGGAGAGTCGACCGGAGGACAGAGGCGCTGCTGCTGGTGACCTGCGCCAGGGCGTACGGCAACAGCAAGGAGAACGGGAAGGCGGCGCGAGCGCTGCTGGCCGCCGAGGACGCCGTTCTGGACGTGCGGGAGCCGGTACTGTCGTTCGCCGCCGCCGCCGGGCCCGTGACAGCCACGGTCGCCTCGCACACGGGCAAGACGCTGACCGCGATGCACGACTACGCGGCGGCCGAGCGGAACTACCGATCCGCGTTGGCGGACCGCACGCCTGGCACCTATCAGCGTGTGCACGGCCTGACCATGGTCAACCTGGGGAAATCGGTGGCAGCCCAGCACCGCCACGAGGAGGCCGTGGGCCTGTGGAGCCGCTCTCTGAACTTCATGGACGGTGTCGTCTCCGACCGCAACCGCCAGGAGATCAGAACGATTCATTCGAGGGCGGCCGTCTACCGCAAGCGCGGTGTGGCAGGCGCCAGAAGCCTGGAGCAGAAGACGGCCGAGCTGCTGCGGCCCGAGCACGAGCCAACAGGGAGTGGACGCCATGAAAGTGGGCGTAGTGGTGCTGACGATGGGCGACCGGCCCCAGGAACTCCTGGCGCTCCTTGAGTCGGTGGCCCGTCAGGAAGGCGAGCCCGCGACGGTCGTCGTGCTGGGCCAGGGTGTGAAGCTCCCGCGCCTCCCAGAAGGCGTCTCGGGCGTCGAACTGCCGAAGAACCTCGGCATCCCCGGCGGCAGGAACGCGGGCGTGCAGGCGCTGCGCGAGCAAGGTGGCGTGGACACGGTCGTGGTCCTGGACGACGACGGAACGCTGCCCCGCACCGACACCCTCCGCCTGGTCCGGGAAGCGTTCGCCGAGAACGCCCGCCTGGGAATCGTCAGCTTCCGGATCGTGGACGAGGAAGGGATCAGCCAGCGCAGGCACATCCCGCGCCTCGGCGGTGCCGACCCGCACCTGTCCGGCCCGGTCACCACATTCCCGGGCGGGGCCCATGCGATCCGCATGAGCGTGATCGATCAAGTAGGCGACTTCCCGGCGCAGTTCTTCTACGCGCACGAAGAGACCGACTTCGCGTGGCGCGCGCTGGACGCCGGCTGGGAGATCGACTACCGCGCCGACATCGTCCTGCGCCATCCGCGCACCGCCGCGTCCCGACACGCCGCCTACTACCGCAACACCGGCCGCAACCGGGTCTGGCTGGCCAAGCGCCACCTGCCCGCGATCCTTGTACCCGTGTACCTCGCGACGTGGGCGGCGTACACAGTGGTGCAGAGGCCACCGCTGACTGGGCTCAAGGAGTGGTGGGCCGGATTCTTCGAGGGGGTCCGCGTGCCGTGCCCGCCGCGACGCCCGATGCGGTGGCGCACCGTCTGGAGGATGACGCGGTTGGGCAGGCCGCCGGTGATCTGAGACGGCGCACTTCCGTCAGAAAGGCACAGCCTGACGCTGCGCATGCTCATGGAGGAGATCAAGAAGCCCTAGGTTCTGGCATATTCACTCAGTGCGGCGGACTGGCCACTCTCCGTACGATACGGTTGGCATAAATCGGCCCCCGCGATGGCGCCAACCATCTGCGAGGGCCTTCACCACTAGTGGATTGCGACCTCCACCGTGATGTACCGCAACTTTATCGCGCCCTCGCGCGGCTTCACCCAGTTCTCGCACGACCTCATTCGGCATCCTCGGCTCTGCTCCGATGCCGTGCGGCTTCTGACCTGGCAGCTCTCGCTGCCGGACGGGGCGCGGGAGTCGTTGTCGCGGAGTGCTGAGCGTGCCCGGATCGGGGCATGTGCGTTCAGCCGGGCCAAGCGGCAGCTCAAGGACGAGGGGTTCGTCCATGAGCGGCGGGTGCAGGGGCCCGGGGGGCGGTGGGTGACGCAACAGCTTGTCTCCAACGTGCCGTTGAGCGAGGCGCAGGCCGCCAAGCTGCTCGGGAGATCGCCGGCATCCGCCCAGGTCGTACCGAGTCCCCGGATTCCGACGGTCGGTGGTCCGACCCCCCGGAGCACCGACGGTCATCCAAGAAAAGACGACGGAGAGAACACCTCCGACCTTCCGCCCGCCCCGGCGGCCCCGGACCCCGAGGTGCCGGAAGAGGCTCGCGCGCTCGTCGGTGCCCTGCCGCTCCTCTCGCCCGCCCTGCGGCACATCCCGCCCGGCATGCGCGAGGAGTTGGCGCGGCTCGCCGCCGCCTGGTTGGCCGCCGGGCACACCTCCACCGCCATCCACGAGCACCTCCTGCGCGGCCTGCCCGCCGCCGGGACCCCCGTACAGCGGCCCGGCGGCCTCGTCCGCTACCTGCTGCGCGAAGTGCCGCCCCTCGCGCAGGCCAGACCTGCTCCACCGTCCCGGCTGGCCGGGACCCGCGAGTGCGAGGGCGACCACATGCAGGCGACGCTCTTCCGGCCCGTGGGGGACGAGACCTTGTGCTGGTTCTGCCGGTCGGAGGGGTCAGGGCGTCCCCGGGCGTGAGACGTACGGGGTGCTCGGGGCCGGTGTGGGCGCCTGGGGCGTGGCCGTGTGCGCCGGGGTACGGGCGGGCAGCACCGGGGCCGGTGTCAGGGGGCCGTCGTTCGGAAGCAGGGCTAGGACGCAGACGGCCGCCACGGCTGCCGCCGCCCCCAGTGCCGCCAGCGTGCGGAACCGGCGCGTTCCCCGGCGACTCCCCTGCGGTGGTGCCTCGCGGCGCAGGTCGTGGACGGTGACCAGGGCCGCGCGGGCGGCGAACGCGGCGCGCAGGCGTTCCTCTACGGGCGGTGGTGTCATCGGGCCGCCTCCAGTCTCTTCTCCAGGGCGTCCAGGGCGCGGCTCGCCGTGGACTTCACCGTGCCGCGCGAGAGGCCCAGCGTCTGCGCGATCTGCGCCTCGGTCAGCTCCGACCAGTAGCGCAGCACCAGCACCTCTCGCTGTCGCCGCGTCAGCTCCGCCAGCGCGTCGAGCACGTGCCGGTGCTCCTCCGCGAGCAGCAGCCCCTCGTCGACGGGCGCGCCGGAGCCCGGGTGCGGCGGGACGTACGCGCGCGCGGTGCGGCGCCTGCGCAGTACGGAGCGGGACGCGTTGACGACGGCGGTGTGCAGGTACGCGCCGGGTTCCCGGAGCCCGTCGAGCGAGGTCCCGTACGCGCGGCACACCGCCGCGAACGCGTCCTGGACCACGTCCTCCGCCGTCGGCAGGTCGTCCACCAGGAAGAGCGCGAGCCGCACCATGTCCAGCCGCCTGGCCCGGTAGAGCTCGGTGAGGTCGGGGGCGGGCTCCTCGCCGTACGGGGGGCCTACGGCGCGCAGATGACGTTCCCGTACCGGCGCACGCTCCTCCCGGGCCACACGGGACACCCGGAGCGCCAGCAGCCGGGACCACCAGGGCGGAGTAAGGGGGACAGGGAGGGGGAGGGAGAAGGCGTACGGCATGGGCCTCGGTTCGTCGGGGGGGGAGGTGGACGGGCGGGCGGGCCCGGGGGAAATGGGCCCGCCCGCTCGCCTCGGGGCGCTACTTGCCGGGCGAGATCACGCGCGGGGCGTTCTCCGCCTGGGCCGGGGCCGGGGCGGGCTTCGGCGTGGACTGCTTGCCGGCCGGCGCGGGCGTCTGCTTCGGCGCGGTCACGACCTTCGGCGCCGCCGGGGCCGGCTTCGGGGACGAGTCCGCGACGGCCTGGGCGGCGAAGGCGCCGCCGAGGAGCAGCGCGGCGCCGGCGACGACGCCGAGGATCCGGGGGCGGGGGCGGTACTTGGACATGCGGTTCTCCCGAGGAAGGGTCGGAAATGCGGTCTGAAGGGCGCCTTCAACCCACCAGACGTGCGGCCCGGCCCGAGGTTGCCGCTCGCGTCCGAAAAGTTTCCGCCGCCCGCCAGCCCGTGCGGCATGCTCGGCGCATGGAATTCCTCGTCTGTCATCGCGACCGCGCCGGATCGCTGCCGCTGCGCCGGGAACTGCTGGAGGCGCACTGGGCGTACATGGACCGGTTCGAGAAGGAGCTGATCGCCCGGGGGCCGACGTTCGGCGAGGACGGCGAGACGCTCACCGGCAGCGTGCACATCGTCGACCTGCCCGGCCCCGCCGAGGCCCGCGCCTTCGCGTTCGACGAGCCGAACTACCAGGCCGGCGCCTACCGTGACGTGATGGTGCGCCGGTGGCGCAACGCGCTGGGGCGCACCATGTGGGAGTTCCCGGGGGGCCGCACCGAGGGGCGGCGCTTCCTGGTGCTCGGCCTCGGCCAGGGCGAGCCCGTCGACCTGGAGGCGCCGGAGGACCGGGCGGACGACCTCATCGCGTACGGCCCCCTGCTCTCCGACGACGGCACCACCTGGCTCGGCACGGCGGCCCTGCTCCGCGCGCCGGGCGCGGAGGCGGCGCGGAGCGTGCTGACCACGGCCGCGTACGCCGACGTGGAGGCGCACGCCTGGGAGTTCGGCGGGCGACGTTAGAACAGGCGAGTCACGCCCTACACCGGCGGCGCGTCCCTGAACCGCCTGCGGTCGCGGGCGCCCGGTGGTGCGTCGGCGAGGCGGATGACGGTGCCGTCGCGGCCTGCCACCACCGGCTTCACCGAGCGGGCGGCCTTCGCCTGGTACTGGGCCGCGTCGGCGAGGCGGAAGAGGCGGCGGGCCGACTTCAGGGGGCCGATCGGGTCGCCGGTCGACGCGACCCCGCAGGCAACACCCTCGCCCAGCTCCAGTTCGGCGGCGCGGACGCACAGCTCCTCGGCCACGCCCACCACCTCGTCGGCGGTGGGGCCGACCGAGACCAGGCAGAACTCGTCGCCGCCCAGGCGCGCGGCGAGCGCCCCGGAGAGGCGCGCGCCGCACCGTGACAGTACGGAGCCGAATCGTTCCAGCAGGCGGTCACCGACCGCGTGGCCGTGCGTGTCGTTGACCCGTTTCAGTCCATTGAGGTCGCAGACGACGAGGCTCACCACCGAGCCGTCGATCCGATAGCGCTCGATCGCCTCGTCGAGGCGGGTGTCGACCGCCCGCCGGTTGGCGAGCCCCGTCAGCGGGTCCGTGAAGGCCAGCTTGCGGACCTCCTCCAGGCGCTCCGCCTGCGCGATCCCGGCCGCGACCACGGCGGCCAGCACCGTCGCGAAGTCCGCGTCGTCCCGGTCGAAGCACAGCTCCCCGGCCCGGCGCGCCACGTACAGCTCGCCCCAGGCCCGCCCGTGCAGCACGATCGGGGCGACGACGCAGCAGCCGCGCCCGCGCCGCCGCAGCCCGGCGACCCGGCCGGTCGGCACCAGGTCGTCGGCGGTCTCCACCCAGGCGTCGGGCTCGCCGCCGCCCGCCCACTGCTCGTGCAGGAACTCGGTGATCTCCGGGAACTGATGCACGGGATACGTCTCCGAGTCCGGGAACTCCTCCTCCCCCACGGCCCGCTCCCCGGCGTTCACCAGGACCTTCAGCCGCCCGTGGTCCCGCTCCCAGACCGAGAGCGCGGCGAAGCTGCCGCCGAGCGCCTCGCAGGCGCCCAGCGCCGCAGCCCGCCAGAACTCGCGCGGGGTGTGCGCCGCCGCCATCGCCTGAGCCAGTGCCACTACGGCTCGCAGCCGCACATCCTCACCCATTCCTCCAGCTTAGGGAGGTTTGATCCGTTTTCCCCTCCGAGACGTCACGGAAAGTTACATATGGTGAAAATCAGGATGGTTTCGGGACAAACCCGGCGGCTACTCCCCCGGCCAGTTCGGCTTCCGCTTCTCGTTGAACGCCGCCACGCCCTCCGCCCGGTCGCCCGAGAACGCCACCGAGCGCCAGGCCGCGTCCTCGACCTCAAGGCCCGCCCGCAGGTCCAGGCCCTGGCCGAGACGCATGGCCTTCTTGGCGGCGCGCAGGCCGACCGGCGAGTTGGCGGCGATCCGGCCGGCGAGCTCCAGGGCGGCCGTACGGGCGTCCTCCTCCAGCAGGTCCACCAGGCCCAGCTCGCGCGCCTCAGCGGCCTCCACCCGGCGGGCCGTGAAGACCAGCTCGGCGGCGCGGGCCGCGCCCACCCGGCGCGGCAGCAGCTGCGTACCGCCGCCGCCGGGGATGACGCCCACGGAGACCTCGGGCAGCCCGACCACGGCGGTCGCGTCGGCGACGATCACGTCGCAGGCGAGCGCCAGCTCGAAGCCGCCGCCGAGGGCGAAGCCGTGCACGGCGGCGACGGTCGGCATCGGCAGCTCCAGGACGCCGGTGTACGCGGCGCGGGCGGTGGGGCGCTGCCGGACCAGCTCGGCGTCGGTGAAGGAGTTGCGCTCCTTCAGGTCGGCGCCGACGCAGAAGGCCCGGTCGTTGGAGGAGGTCAGCACGGTGACCCGTACCGAGGGATCGGCGGCGAGCGCGTCGCAGGCGGCGCCGAGGGAGCGGGCCATCTCGGAGGAGACCGCGTTCATCGCCTTGGGCCGGTCGAGGACCAGCTCGGCGACGAACCCCTCTTTCCGGACCGCGACGAACTCACCGAAACGCTGCTCCGACGACTGCCCAGACGACTGCTCCGACATGACCGCACACCCTCCCGGTTAACGACTGTTCACCGGGATCCTAGGTGGGGCGGCGCCCCAGCAGCCAGGGCTCCACGACGCCGAGTCCGCGGACCGGGCGCTGCCACATCGGCTGGAGTGCGAAGCGGTACGTGGGGGCGCGCTCGCCCTCCTTCTCCGCGCGGGCGGCCTCCTCGGCCGCCCCCGTCTCGGAGACGGGCGCCTCTCCGGTCCTGGTCAGCTCCTCCGCGAAGGCGCTGTCGACCAGGACGGCGTCCTTGGGGGCTATCGAGGTGAGCCTGCTGGCCAGGTTGACCGTGGTGCCGAAGACATCGCCCATCCGGGTGGTGACGGTGCCGAAGGCGATGCCGACGCGCAGCGCGGGCATGGTCTCGTCGTGGCTGAGCGTCTCGATGAGGCGCAGTGCGATCTCGGCGGCGGTGCCGGCGTCGTCGGCGGCGTAGAGGACCTCGTCGCCGAGGGTCTTGATGAGCCGGCCGCCGTGCGCGGCGACCAGGTCGGCGCAGGTGGTCTCGAAGGCCTCGACGAGCTCGCCGAGCTCCTCCTCCTCCAGGCGGCGGGTGAGCCGGGTGAAGCCGACCAGGTCCGCGAAGCCGACCGCGAGCCGCCGGTCGACCATCTCCTCGTCGTCGGCGGCCTGCACGACCCGGCCGGTGGCGGCGGCGAGCTGGCGGCGCCACACGTAGATCAGGAACTCCTCCAGCTCGGGCAGGAGCAGTTCGACGAGGGGGTACGTGACCTCGGTGCGGGTCATGCCGGGCTCGGGCGGCTCGGTCAGACCCTCCAGGAAGGAGTCGATCTGCCATTCGGCCAGCCGGGCGGTGGTCTGCCCGGTGGAGCGGGCGACCTGCACGGCCATCGGCTCGCTGAGCAGCCCGGCCTCGACGAGACCGGCGAGGCGGCGCAGCGCGAGCACGTCGGCCTCGGTGAGCGCCTTGGCCTGGCCGATGTCGGCGAACCCCATGGCCCGCCAGAAGCGGGAGGCGAGCTCCATGGAGACGCCGGCGGTGCGGGCGGCCTGGAAGGGGGTGTAGCGGCGGTCGGCGCCAAGGATGAGCTGTTCGAGGCGGATCGCGAGGGGGTCGTCGGTCGGTTCGGCCGTGTGGTCGACGACGTGGTGGGGGGTGGGGTACGCGGAGGGCTCCGGCGGATCGACGGCCTCGGGCCCTCCGGAACCCCTCCCGGAGGGCCCCTCGGGCGCCCTGGGGGCCGCCCCCGAAGGCCCCGCCGTCGCAGAGGGTTCGGCCACGTCGTCGCTGCTCGCGTCGTCGACGGTCACCGGCCGCCTCCTGCCCGTTCCCTGCCCACTGTCCTGCCGTTCTGTAGTGGAAGGCGCTTCACGATCGCGCCCCACGAATCGGGCTCCACGATACGACAGGTGTGTGCTGGCTCACGCCCGAACCGGCCGCCACCGGGGGTGACCGACCGGTTCGGACGCGCCACGCGGGCGCGTGCCCGGATCAGTCGGCCGCGCGCAGGTGGACGATGTCGCCGGCCGCGACCGCCTCGGTGCCGCCGCCCCCGGTGGCGACGACGAGGCGCCCGTCGCCGTCGACCCCGACGGCGTCGCCCTCCAGCATCCGCTCGCCCGGCAGATCGGCGCGGACCCGGCGGCCGAGGGTGGCGCACCGCTCCTCGTACGCCGCCAGGAGGCCGGAGGCGGCTGGGTCGCCGGCGGCCCGCACCCAGTCCCCGTACCACTGCTCCAGCGAGCGCAGCACGGCCCGCAGCAGGGTGTCGCGGTCGGTGGAGACGGAGTCGGCGAGGAGGAGCGAGCCCGCCAGGGGGACGGGGAGCTCGTCCGGGCGCAGGGTGACGTTGACGCCGAGGCCGACGACGACGCCGTCCGCGCCGGCCCGCTCCGCGAGGATGCCGCCGGTCTTGCGCTCCTCCCCCGCGACGCGTACGAGCAGGTCGTTGGGCCACTTGAGGGTCAGGTCGGCGCCGGCGGCCTTGGACAGGCCGGTCGCGGCGGCGACGCCGGTGAGCAGCGGCAGCCAGCCCCAGCGGTGCACGGGCACGTCCGGCTTGAGCAGGACGGAGAAGAAGAGGCCGGAGCGGGCCGGGGCGGTCCAGCTGCGGTCGAGGCGGCCGCGTCCGGAGGTCTGCTCCTCGGCGACCAGCACCGCCCCTTCGGGGAGTTCGTCGGCGCGGGCGGCGAGGTCGGAGTTGGTGGAACCGGTGGACTCGACCACGTCGAGGGAGGTCCACAGACCGTCGGGGAGGACGAGCGCGTGGCGCAGGGCGGGCGCGTTGAGCGGCGGCCGGTCGAGGTCGGACCAGCGTCCCGCTGACCCTTGGGAGGACGTCATGCAAGCCAGCGTAGGTGTGGCAAACGCCGCACTGCCGAACCGTATCCGCGCCGATACGCTACGGGTCAGTAGCCCAGCAGTAGCCCATTCGTAGTCAACGAACCCCCCGTGACCAGGCAGGGAGCCGCATCCCGATGTCCGAGCCGGCAGAGCACGACCAGATCGACATTCACACGACCGCAGGCAAGATCGCGGACCTGCAGCGCCGGGTCGGCGAGGCCACGCACGCCGGTTCCGCACGCGCGGTCGAGAAGCAGCACGCCAAGGGCAAGCTGACCGCGCGCGAGCGGATCGCACTGCTGCTCGACGAAGGTTCGTTCGTGGAGCTCGACGAACTGGCCCGGCACCGGTCGACCAACTTCGGCCTGGAGAAGAACCGCCCCTACGGCGACGGCGTCGTGACCGGCTACGGCACCGTCGACGGGCGCCCGGTGGCCGTCTTCTCGCAGGACTTCACCGTCTTCGGCGGCGCCCTCGGCGAGGTCTTCGGCCAGAAGATCATCAAGGTGATGGACTTCGCGCTGAAGACCGGCTGCCCGGTCATCGGCATCAACGACTCCGGCGGCGCCCGCATCCAGGAGGGCGTGAGCGCGCTCGGCATGTACGGCGAGATCTTCCGCCGCAACACCCATGCCTCCGGCGTGATCCCGCAGATCTCGCTCGTCGTCGGCCCCTGCGCGGGCGGCGCGGTCTACTCGCCCGCGATCACCGACTTCACGGTGATGGTCGACCAGACCTCGCACATGTTCATCACGGGCCCGGACGTCATCAAGACGGTGACCGGCGAGGACGTCGGTTTCGAGGAGCTCGGCGGCGCCCGCACCCACAACACCACCTCCGGTGTCGCGCACCACATGGCGGGCGACGAGAAGGACGCGATCGAGTACGTCAAGTCCCTTCTGTCCTACCTGCCTTCGAACAACCTCTCCGAGCCGCCGGCCTTCCCGGAGACCGCGGAGACCGAGGCGACGGACGAGGACCGCGAGCTCGACGTCCTCATCCCGGACTCGGCGAACCAGCCGTACGACATGCACACCGTGATCGAGCACGTCCTCGACGACGGCGAATTCCTGGAGACCCAGGCGCTGTTCGCGCCGAACATCCTGACCGGCTTCGGCCGGGTGGAGGGCTTCCCGGTCGGCGTGGTCGCCAACCAGCCGATGCAGTTCGCCGGTTGCCTCGACATCAACGCGAGCGAGAAGGCCGCGCGCTTCGTGCGCACCTGCGACGCCTTCAACATCCCGGTGCTCACCTTCGTCGACGTCCCGGGCTTCCTGCCGGGCGTGGACCAGGAGTACGGCGGCATCATCCGGCGCGGCGCGAAGCTGATCTACGCGTACGCCGAGGCGACCGTCCCCATGATCACCGTCATCACCCGCAAGGCCTTCGGCGGCGCGTACGACGTGATGGGCTCCAAGCACCTGGGCGCCGACCTCAACCTGGCCTGGCCGACCGCGCAGATCGCCGTCATGGGCGCGCAGGGCGCGGTCAACATCCTGCACCGCCGGGCCATCGCGGAGGCCGGGGACGAGGCCGAGGCGGAGCGGGCGCGGCTGATCCAGGAGTACGAGGACGCGCTGCTCAACCCGTACATCGCGGCCGAGCGCGGCTACATCGACGGGGTGATCCTGCCGTCCGACACGCGCCCGCAGATCGTGAAGGGCCTGCGTCAGCTGCGGACGAAGCGGGAATCCCTGCCCCCGAAGAAGCACGGCAACATCCCGCTCTAGGCGCTGGGAGGGACCAGACGATGATCAAGGTCGTACGAGGCAATCCGACCCCCGAGGAGCTGGCCGCCGCACTGGCGGTGGTCCAGGCCCGGGCCGCGGCCACGGCGGCGGCCGCCGCCCGGGGCGGCGGCCCGGGGGTCCCGGAGGGCTGGTCGGACCCGGCGCGGATCGCCCGGAGCGTCCGCCCCCGGCCCGGCCCGCGCTCGTGGGCGCGGTCCTACTGGCCGGTCTGAGCACCGGACACGAGAAATCCGATACGAGAAATCCGATACGAGAGAAGGCCGGACCCCTCCCCGGGGTCCGGCCTTCTCCGTGTCACGGGGTCGTGTCACGCGGTCGTGTCACCCGCGGGGCTCCCGCCGCAGGAACAGCGCCGAGGCGAGCGCCCCGACGAGCACCACGGCCGCGTTGACGAGGACGGCCCGGCCGATGCCGTCGGGGAGGGCCGCCGAGGTGACCACGACGGCGCTCATGACCGGGGTGCCGAGCGTGATGCCGACCTGCTGGGTCATGGTCGCGATGCCGGTCGCCATGCCCTGCTCGGCGTCGGGAAGGCCGGAGGTGGCGGTGACCATGAAGCCGACGATGGCGAGCATGTTGCCGACGCCTCCGGCGAAGGTGCCCGCGAGCAGCAGCGCGTACATGCCCCGGTCGTCGCCGAGGGCGGTGAGGGAGAGGGTCGCGGCGGCCTGGAGCACGCCGCCAGCGATCAGCGCGGTACGGGCGGAGAAGCGGCCGATGAACCGGGCGGCGAACACTCCGCCGAGCACCGTGCCCGCGCCCAGGACGCCGAAGGAGAGTCCTGCGGCGAGCGGGGAGAAGCCCAGCACGTCCTGGAGGTGCAGGGTCATCAGGAAGACCAGCGAGGTCTCGGTGGCGAAGGCGACGAGCCCGGCGAGGTTGCCCCACACGACGGTGCGGCGGCGCAGTACGCGGACGGGGACGAGGGGCGCCGCCGATCGCCGCTCCACCAGCGGGAACGCGGTCAGCAGGACGGCGGCGGCGGCTAGGGAGGCGAGGACGGCCGGGTCGCTCCAGCCGCGCTCGCCCGCGGCGGTGAGCCCGTACACGAGGGCGAGGAGTCCGCCGGTGACGGTGACCGCGCCGGGCACGTCGAGCCGGGGCCGGTCGGCGGGGCGGCTCTCCTTCAGTACGGCGGGGGCGACGAGCAGGACGGCGAGGGCGACGGGCACGTTGATGAAGAAGGCCCAGCGCCAGGAGAGCAGGTCGGTCAGGACCCCGCCGAGGACGGCGCCGGTGGTGAACCCGGCGGACATCAGTGCCCCGTTGAGACCCAGCGCCCTGGCCCGCAGCGGGCCCTCGGGGAACGCGGAGGTCAGCAGCGAGAGCCCGGCCGGGGTGACGGCGGCGGTGGCGAGGCCCTGGGCAACGCGGGCGGCCATCAGCGTCTCGGGGCCGGTGGCGAGCCCGCCGACGAGGGAGGCGGCGCCGAGGACGCCCATGCCGCCGAGGAAGACCCGGCGGCGGCCGACGAGGTCGGCGACGCGCCCGAAGAGCAGGGTGAATCCGGCGGCGGCGAGCGCGAAGGCGGTGGCGATCCACTGGAGGCCGCCGAGGCTGAAGCCGAGCCCCTGGCCGATGACCGGCAGGGCGACGTTCAGGATCGAGAAGTCGACGGCCAGCATGAACTGGGAGACGAGGAGGACGAGCAGGACGATCCGCATCCGCCCGTCCATACGGGCGCCCCCTAGGGGGGTCACGGGTGCGGGCGCGGGCGCGGGGGTATCGAGGGCAACCATGAGCGGACCCCTTAATGGGATGATGGTTCCGTTAAGATGTCCGAGACGGTAGCAGAGTCGAGAGCGTTAATGGAACAGGAGACCCGTTTGAGCGAGAGCCCGTCGGCCGTGCCCGGCACCGTGCGCCCCGGAGGCCGTACCGCGAAGGTGCGCCGCGCGGTCCTCGACGCCACCGAGGACGCCCTCGCGGCGGCCCCCTTCCACACCCTGAACATGGACCAGATCGCGGCGACCGCGGGCGTCGGCAAGACCACCGTCTACCGCCGCTGGGGCTCCCCCGTCGGCCTCGTCGCCGACCTGCTGCACGACATGGCGGAGCAGTCGCTGCCCGCCGCCGACACCGGGAGCCTCGCGGGCGACCTGCGGGCCAACGCGGAGCTCGTGCACCGGACCCTCACCGACCCCCGGATGGGCGCCGTGTTCCGCGCGGTGATCGCGGCGGCGGCCTGCGACGAGGAGTGCGCGCGGGCCCTGAACGGCTTCTACCGCGCCCGGCTCGCGGAATGGGCCCCGGTCGCGACCCGCGCGGTGGCGCGCGGCGAGCTCCCCCCGGACACCGACGCCCTGGAACTGCTGCGGGCGGTCTCCGCGCCCCTCTACTACCGCTTCGCCGTCACCCGCGAGGAGCTGACCGGCGCCGACGCCGAACGGGCGGTCACGGCGGCCCTCGCCGCGGCGTCGGCCGGCGCCTTCGCGGGGGCGGACTAGTCCATTGACGCGGGGCGCTTGAGTACCCGTACTCAGGCGCCCGGGCGCTCCGGGCCGCAGGATCGTGACCATGCTCTGGTCCGACCCGAACGACGAGCCACCGAAGGACATGCGCGACATGCAGGAGAGGCTGCGCCGCGCGGGCGTGCTGCTCGGGCTCGCCATGGTGGTGCTGATGTTCGTGCTCGGCGCGCGCTGAGGGCGCGCTCGATCAGGCGCGGCGCGCACGGGGGGCGCTCGATACGCTGCCCCCATGACTGCTGACCGCCGCCGTGTCGTCCTCGCCTCCGCCTCCCCCGCCCGCCTCGGGCTGCTCCGTCAGGCCGGGCTCGCCCCCGAGGTGATCGTGAGCGGCGTCGACGAGGACAAGACGCACGCCCCGACCCCGGCCGAGCTGGCCCTCGCCCTCGCCGAGGCCAAGGCCGCCCACGTCGCCGCCCGCCCCGAGGCCTCCGGCGCGCTCGTGATCGGCTGCGACTCGGTCCTGGAGCTGGACAAGCAGGCCCTCGGCAAGCCGGCCGACGCCGAGGAGGCCGTCGCGCGTTGGAAGGCGATGCGCGGCCGGGTCGGCATCCTCCAGACGGGCCACTGCGTGTACGACACGACGGCCAAGCGCTACGAGTCGGCCACCGCCTCCACGATCGTCCGCTTCGGCGAGCCCACCGACGCCGAGATCGCCGCGTACGTCGCCAGCGGCGAACCGCTGCACGTGGCGGGCGCGTTCACCCTCGACGGGCGCTCGGCCCCCTTCATCGAGGGCATCGACGGCGACCCCGGCAACGTGATCGGCCTGTCCCTGCCGCTGCTGCGCACCCTGCTCGGCAAGCTGGGCGTCTCGATCACCGACCTCTGGGTCTGAGCCCGGCACGGGCCCACGCGGCCCTTCGGGGCGTCAGGCGGCGGCCGGCGCCCCCTCCTCGGCGGCCTTGGGCTCCCCGTACGCCACCAGCGTGAGCACGATCAGTCCGACGACCAGCATCATGGCGGCGAACGCGAGCCAGCCCATGAGGCCCACCGTCACCGCGCCCAGGACGCCGTGCACCACCGCGCAGCCGATCAGCAGCGCCCGGCCCGCGCGGCCGGGGCGGCGGTCGCGGATCGCGGCGATCAGCGGGACGAGTCCGCAGAGCAGGAGCAGCGCGCCGGAGCCCAGGCCGAGGGCCCAGGTCCCGGCGTACATCGCGTCCGGACGCAGTCCGTCCAGGGACATCGACTGGGCTTTGACGAAGCGGGCCATGACGGCGTTGAAGGCGACGATGCCGGGTGCTTCGAGGAAGAGCACCGCGGCCGTCACGAGCGCTATCGGTCTGCGGGCCACCTCGGCCACCCCCTGGTTACGGCTGTTACCTCCGGTACGTACGACAGGGCGAAGGCTACTGGCCGGTAAAACCCTGGACAAGGGTTCGCGCCGTCGAGTCGAACGACGGCGGTCGCGCAAAGAATGATTGAGCCATTCGTAGGGACCCCACAAAGAAACCCGTTTGGCGACTGGTCGTGGGAACAGAGACCTGCGCCACACCTCGGAGCTACTGTGCCGTAAAGAAACCCTGCGTACCGTGGTGCGACAAGGGATTTCACGACCCGAGCAGGCCTCGTATCACGCTCCGTGTGGGCAAGCTCACCACTGGGGACGGGTCGAAAGGCCGTGTCGGCAGTCCCTAAACTCAGCTTGTTTCAAGGAGGGAGCCATCGTGCGCAAGGTGCTCATCGCCAACCGTGGCGAAATCGCTGTCCGCGTCGCCCGGGCCTGCCGGGACGCCGGGATCGCCAGCGTAGCCGTCTACGCCGATCCGGACCGGGACGCTCTGCACGTCCGCGCGGCCGACGAGGCGTTCGCCCTGGGCGGTGACACCCCGGCCACCAGTTACCTGGACATGGCCAAGGTGCTCCAGGCGGCCGCGGACTCGGGCGCCGACGCGATCCACCCGGGCTACGGCTTCCTCTCCGAGAACGCCGAGTTCGCCCAGGCCGTCCTCGACGCCGGGCTCATCTGGATCGGCCCGCCGCCGCAGGCCATCCGCGACCTCGGCGACAAGGTCGCCGCGCGGCACATCGCACAGCGCGCCGGTGCCCCGCTGGTCGCCGGCACGCCCGACCCGGTCTCGGGCGCCGACGAGGTCGTCGCCTTCGCCGAGGAGCACGGCCTGCCGATCGCGATCAAGGCCGCCTTCGGTGGCGGTGGCCGCGGTCTGAAGGTCGCCCGCACCCTCGAAGAGGTGCCGGAGCTCTACGACTCCGCCGTCCGCGAGGCCGTCGCCGCCTTCGGCCGCGGCGAGTGCTTCGTCGAGCGCTACCTGGACAAGCCGCGGCACGTCGAGACCCAGTGCCTCGCCGACTCCCACGGCAACGTGGTCGTCGTCTCCACCCGTGACTGCTCCCTCCAGCGCCGCCACCAGAAGCTGGTCGAGGAGGCCCCGGCGCCGTTCCTGTCGGAGGCTCAGAACGCCGAGCTGTACGCGGCGTCCAAGGCCATCCTGAAGGAGGCCGGCTACGTCGGCGCCGGCACCGTCGAGTTCCTGGTCGGCGTCGACGGCACGATCTCCTTCCTTGAGGTCAACACCCGCCTCCAGGTCGAGCACCCGGTCACCGAAGAGGTCACCGGCCTCGACCTGGTCCGCGAGATGTTCCGGATCGCCGACGGCGAGGAGCTCGGTTACGGCGACCCGGAGATCCGCGGTCACTCCTTCGAGTTCCGCATCAACGGCGAGGACCCGGGCCGCAACTTCCTCCCGGCCCCCGGCACCGTCACCACCTTCGCCGCGCCCACCGGCCCCGGCGTCCGTCTGGACGCGGGCGTCGAGTCCGGCTCGGTCATCGGCCCGGCCTGGGACTCACTGCTCGCCAAGCTGATCATCACCGGCGCCACCCGTGAGCAGGCGCTCCAGCGCGCCGCCCGCGCGCTCGCCGAGTTCAAGGTCGAGGGCATGGCCACCGCCATCCCGTTCCACCAGGCCGTCGTGGTCGACCCGGCGTTCACCGCCGACCCGTTCCGTATCCACACCCGGTGGATCGAGACCGAGTTCGTCAACGAGATCAAGCCCTTCGCCCCGGCGGGCGCCGAGGCCGACGAGGACGAGAGCGGCCGCGAGACGATCGTCGTCGAGGTCGGCGGCAAGCGTCTTGAGGTCTCCCTGCCGTCCTCGCTGGGCATGACGCTGGCCCGCACCGGCCTCGCCGCCGGCGCCAAGCCGAAGCGCCGCGCCGCGAAGAAGTCCGGCCCGACCGCCTCCGGCGACACCCTCGCCTCCCCGATGCAGGGCACCATCGTCAAGGTGGCCGTCGAGGAGGGCCAGGAGGTCAAGGAGGGCGACCTGATCGTCGTCCTGGAGGCCATGAAGATGGAGCAGCCGCTGAACGCGCACCGCTCCGGCACCGTCAAGGGCCTGGCCGCCGAGGTCGGCGCCTCGATCACCTCCGGCGCCGCGATCTGCGAGATCAAGGACTGAATCCGGGCCCCGGACACCGGGGTACGGTACGAAGGGCCCGCACGCGTCCACCGCCTGCGGGCCCTTCGCCACACCAGGGAGGACGCCGTATGCGTGCCGACGCGCGCCGGAACCACGAGCGGCTGCTCGCCGAGGCCCGCGCCGCGTTCGCCGCCCACGGGACGGACGCCTCTCTTGAGGACATCGCGCGGCGCGCCGGGGTCGGCATCGGCACCCTCTACCGGCACTTCCCGCACCGCGAGGCGCTGCTCGGCGCCGTCTTCCAGGACGCCCTGGCCGCGCTCCTGCGCCACTCCGCCGACCTGGCGGGCGCGCCGGATCCCCGCGCGGCGCTGGTCTCCTGGCTGCGCGCCCTGATCACCCACGCGGGTGAGTACCGCGGCCTCGCCATCGCGCTCATGTCGGCGTCGCGGGAGCGGAGTTCGGCGCTCGCCGAGTGCGGCGAGCCGCTCCGGGCGGCGGGCCTGCGGCTGCTCGCCCGCGCCCAGGAGGCGGGCGTGGTGCGCGCGGACGTGTCGATCGGCGACCTGATCCAGCTCACCAACGCCATCGCCCTGGCCGCCGAACGCTCGCCGGAGGACCCGGAGTTGGCGGACCGGCTGCTCGCGCTGACGCTGCGGGGCATCAGGAGCTGAGCGGCGCGGCCGGGTCCTTCCGGCTCAGCGGCGCCGCATGTCCGCGACCCGCACCGGCCGTTCGGGCGCGAGCACCTCGCCCGCGAGACCACCGGGGCCGCCGGGACCGCCGGGTCCGCCCCGGAACTGCCCGGCCGCCATCCGCCCGCCGCGCTGCCCCGGCAGCGGGACGTCACGGCGCGGGCGACCGCCCGGGGGGTGCTGGTCGCCTCCGTGCGCCTGGCCCGTACCGGCCACGGCGATCTGCACGCCCTGGTCGGCCAGGGCCTGGAGCTCGGTGGCGGCCCGCTCGTCGTGGACCGGGGGCTCGTCGGTGACCAGGCGGGTGATCACGTCGGTCGGCACCGTCTGGAACATGGTGTCGGTGCCCAGCTTGGTGTGGTCGGCGAGGACCACCACCTCCGCCGCCGCCTGCACCAGCGCCCGGTCCACGCTCGCGGAGAGCATGTTGGAGGTGGACAGGCCGCGCTCGGCGGTCAGCCCGCTGCCGGACAGGAAGGCCCGGGAGACCCGCAGCCCCTGGAGCGACTGCTCGGCCCCGCTGCCCACGAGCGCGTAGTTGGAGCCGCGCAGGGTGCCGCCGGTCATGACGACCTCCACCCGGTTGGCGTGGGCGAGGGCCTGGGCGACGAGCAGCGAGTTGGTGACGACGGTGAGCCCGGGCACCCGGGCGAGCCGGCGGGCGAGCTCCTGCGTGGTGGTACCCGCGCCGACGACGATGGCCTCGCCCTCGTCGACGAGGCTCGCGGCCATGTCGGCGATGGCGGTCTTCTCGGCGGTCGCGAGATGGGATTTCTGCGGGAAGCCGGACTCGCGCGTGAATCCGCCCGGCAGCACCGCACCGCCGTGGCGGCGGTCGAGGAGTCCTTCTGCCTCAAGGGCCCGCACGTCTCGCCGTACGGTCACTTCTGAGGTCTGGACGACGCGGGCGAGCTCACGGAGCGACACTGCTCCATTGGCGCGCACCATTTCGAGGATCAACTGGCGACGTTCTGCAGCGAACACGAAACTGACAGTAACGTGATCGGCCGGTGCTTTTCAGCACTATGCGCCGAATTGCAGAAGATGCACACAGGCGGGGTCCCCAAGTGGTATGGGAGACCCCGCCGTTGTCCCGAGTTGCCGGGGGTTGTCCGACCCGGCGAACCGTTCCCGCAGGCGGGGACGGTGCGGACCGGCCCGTTACGCCTCGCCCGCGGTCTTTCGGGTGTGCAACTGCCGTGCCACTTCCGCGATCGAGCCCGACAGGGAGGGGTACACGGTGAAAGCATTTGCGATCTGTTCGACGGTCAGATTGTTGTCGACCGCGATCGAGATCGGGTGGATCAGCTCGCTCGCGCGGGGGGCGACGACACAGCCGCCGACCACGATGCCGGTGCCGGGGCGGCAGAAGATCTTGACGAAGCCGTCCCGGATGCCCTGCATCTTCGCGCGGGGGTTGCGCAGCAGCGGCAGCTTGACGACCCGGGCCTCGATCTTGCCCGCGTCCACGTCGGCCTGGGTGTAGCCGACCGTGGCGATCTCCGGGTCGGTGAAGACGTTGGAGGAGACCGTCTTCAGGTTGAGCGGGGCCACCGCGTCGCCCAGGAAGTGGTACATCGCGATCCGGCCCTGCATCGCGGCGACCGAGGCGAGCGCGAAGACGCCGGTGACGTCACCGGCCGCGTACACGCCCGGGGCGGACGTACGGGAGACCCGGTCGGTCCAGATGTGCCCGGAGTCCTTGAGCCGGACCCCGGCCTCCTCCAGGCCCATGCCGGCCGAGTTCGGGATGGCGCCGACGGCCATCAGGCAGTGGGTGCCGGAGATGACCCGGCCGTCGGAGAGGGTGACCTCGACCCGGTCGCCGACCCGCTTGGCCGACTCCGCGCGGGAGCGGGCCATGACGTTCATGCCGCGGCGCCGGAAGACGTCCTCCAGGACGGCGGCGGCGTCGGGGTCCTCGCCCGGCAGCACGCGGTCGCGGGAGGAGACCAGGGTGACCCGGGAGCCGAGCGCCTGGTAGGCGCCGGCGAACTCGGCGCCGGTGACGCCGGAGCCGACCACGATGAGCTCCTCGGGGAGCTCCTTGAGGTCGTAGACCTGGGTCCAGTTCAGGATCCGCTCGCCGTCCGGCTGGGCGTCGGGCAGCTCGCGCGGGTGGCCGCCGGTGGCGATCAGGACCGCGTCGGCGGTGATCGACTCCTCGCTGCCGTCGGCGGCGGTCACGATCACCTGGCGGGAGCCGTCCATGGCCTGCCGCCCGGAGAGCCGGCCGCGGCCGCGCAGCACCCGGGCGCCGGCCCGGGTGACGGAGGCGGTGATGTCGTGCGACTGGGCCAGCGCGAGGCGCTTCACCCGTCGGTTGACCTTGCCGAGATCGACGCCGACCACCCGGGCCGACTGCTCGATGTGCGGGGTGTCGTCCGCCACGATGATGCCCAGTTCCTCGTACGAGGAGTCGAAGGTGGTCATCACCTCCGCCGTGGCGATCAGGGTCTTGGAGGGGACGCAGTCGGTCAGGACGGATGCGCCGCCGAGGCCGTCGCAGTCGACGACGGTCACCTCCGCGCCGAGTTGGGCGCCCACGAGGGCCGCCTCGTAGCCGCCGGGTCCGCCGCCGATGATCACGATCCGGGTCACTGGGATCTACGCCTCGCGCTCTCGTTCTGCCGGGGGGTCCCCCCGCTGGGATGCAGTGCGTACGCCATTGTCCCGCACGCTTCAAGTGCGTACCCCATTGTCCCGTACGCGCCGAGCGGCCACGCGCCGGGGGCGCACCTGTGGGCCGCCGCGCCCCCGGGCGGCCCGCGGGCGCCCCCGGGGCGGGGCCGCGGGCCGGTGGCGGCAAGCCCCCTACCACGGACTTCGTCATCCACCCCGCCCCCTCCCGTACCCTCGGTCCCATGTCGCTCTACGCCGCCTACGCCGGCAACCTCGACGCGCGGCTCATGACCCGCCGCGCACCGCACTCGCCGCTGCGCGGCACCGGCTGGCTGAACGGCTGGCGTCTGACCTTCGGCGGGGAGCAGATGGGCTGGGAGGGTGCGCTGGCCACGATCGTGGAGGCGCCGCGCTCCCAGGTCTTCGTCGCCCTGTACGACATCGCGCCCATGGACGAGGACTCGCTGGACCGCTGGGAGGGCGTCGGCCTCGACATCTACCGGCGGATGCGGGTGCGGGTGCACACCCTGGACGGCGAGGAGCCGGCCTGGGTGTACGTGCTCAACGCGTACGAGGGCGGGCTGCCCTCCGCCCGCTACCTGGGCGAGGTCGCCGACGCGGCGGAGTCGGCCGGCGCGCCGCACGACTACGTGATGGAGCTGCGCAAGCGCCCGTGCTGAGCCGGGCGGCTTGTTTGTCGGAAACGACAAGACAACGATCGCAGCTCCGTCCGCAACGTCATCTACGCGCGTAGGGATTCTCCGGCTAGGCTGCTGCGCGTATCAAATCCGTCCGGGGCTCCCCTCGGACCCCCCTCCCCGAGGCGAGAGAGCCAGTGAACGCAACTGCCACCCCGTACGAGGCCGCCGAGGCCGCTGCCACGCGCCTTCGCGAGCTGACCGGAGTCGAGAACCACGACGTCGTCCTGGTCATGGGCTCCGGCTGGGCACCGGCCGTCGACGCGCTGGGCGCCCCCGAGGCCGAGTTCCCCGTCACCGAGCTGCCCGGCTTCCCGCCGCCGGCCGTCGAGGGCCACGGCGGCAAGGTCCGCTCGTACAAGATCGGTGAGAAGCGCGCCCTGGTCTTCCTCGGCCGCACCCACTACTACGAGGGCCGCGGCGTCGCCTCCGTCGTCCACGGCGTGCGCACCGCCGTCGCCGCGGGCTGCAAGACCGTCGTCCTGACCAACGGCTGCGGCGGCCTGCGCGAGGGCATGCGCCCCGGCCAGCCGGTCCTGATCAGCGACCACCTCAACCTGACGGCCGCGTCCCCGATCGTCGGCGCCAACTTCGTCGACCTCACCGACCTGTACTCGCCGCGGCTGCGCGCGCTGTGCAAGGAGGTCGACGAGACGCTGGAGGAGGGCGTGTACGTCCAGTTCCCCGGCCCGCACTACGAGACCCCGGCCGAGATCAACATGGTCCGCGTCATGGGCGGCGACCTGGTCGGCATGTCCACCGTCCTGGAGGCCATCGCGGCCCGTGAGGCGGGCGCCGAGGTCCTGGGCATCTCCCTGGTCACCAACCTCGCCGCGGGGCTCTCGGGCGAGCCGCTGAACCACGAGGAGGTCCTCCAGGCGGGCCGCGACTCGGCGTCCCGCATGGGCGAGCTCCTGACGCGGGTCCTGGACCGGATCTGATCCTTTCCCCACCCCGCCCCTTCCCGAACCGGGGCTCCGCCCCAGACCCCGCGCCTCAAACGCCGGCGGGGCTGGAATCGCCCGGATCTTCAGCCGGGGGGGGAGAGCCCCACCCGGGGCCCGGATCTCCGGATCTTCAGCCCCGCCGGCGTTTGAGGCGCGGGGGTCCGGGGGCGGAGCCCCTGGTTACGGGAAGGGGCGGGGTGGGGAAGAACAGCCCCGCCCCTCCCGCCCGCACTCCCCGAAAGGCACACCACCGTGACGACGCAGGACGACCTCCTCGCCCGGGCCCAGGCGTGGCTCGCCGAGGACCCCGACCCGGAGACCCGCGAGGAGCTCGCCGCGCTCCTGGACCGAGGTGCCGTCGACGAGCTCGCCGAGCGCTTCGCCGGCACGCTCCAGTTCGGCACCGCGGGACTCCGCGGCGAGCTGGGCGCGGGCCCGATGCGGATGAACCGCGCCGTGGTCATCCGCGCGGCCGCCGGACTCGCCGCGTACCTCAAGGCGAAGGGCCAGGACGGCGGCCTCGTCGTCGTCGGCTACGACGCCCGCTACAAGTCCGCCGACTTCGCCCGCGACACCGCCGCCGTGATGACCGGCGCCGGGCTGCGCGCCGCGGTGCTGCCGCGCCCGCTGCCGACGCCCGTCCTCGCGTACGCCATAAGGCACCTGGGCGCCGTCGCGGGCGTCGAGGTGACCGCGAGCCACAACCCGCCGCGCGACAACGGCTACAAGGTGTACCTGGGCGACGGCTCCCAGATCACGCCGCCGGCCGACGTGGAGATCGCCGCCGAGATCGCCGCGGTGCGCGCGCTCGCCGACGTGCCCCGCCCGGAGGCCGGCTGGGAGACCCTCGGCGACGAGGTCCTGGAGGCGTACCTGGCGCGTACGGACGCCGTGCTGACCCCCGGCTCCCCCCGTACCGTACGGACCGTCTACACGGCCATGCACGGCGTCGGCAAGGACGTCCTGACGGCGGCCTTCGCACGGCACGGCTTCCCGCCGCCCGCGCTGGTCGCGGAGCAGGCGGAGCCGGACCCGGCGTTCCCGACGGTCGCGTTCCCCAACCCGGAGGAGCCGGGTGCCATGGACCTCGCCTTCGAGGCGGCCCGGGCCGTGGACCCCGACATCGTCATCGCCAACGACCCGGACGCCGACCGCTGCGCGGTGGCCGTGCCGGACGCGTCCGTCGAGGGCGGCTGGCGGATGCTGCGCGGCGACGAGGTCGGCGCGCTGCTCGCGGCGCACCTGGTGCACAAGGGCGCGACGGGCGTGTTCGCCGAGTCGATCGTGTCGTCCTCGCTGCTCGGCCGGATCGCCGAGGCGGCGGGCGTCGGGTACGAGGAGACGCTGACCGGCTTCAAGTGGATCGCGCGCGTCGAGGGCCTGCGGTACGGGTACGAGGAGGCGCTCGGCTACTGCGTCGACCCGGAGGGCGTCCGCGACAAGGACGGCATCACGGCGGCGCTGCTCATCGCCGAGCTGGCCTCGGTGCTCAAGGAGCAGGACCGCACCCTGAGCGACCTGCTGGACGACCTCGCGGTGGCCCACGGGCTGCACGCCACGGACCAGCTGTCGGTGCGCGTGCAGGACCTGAGCATCATCGCCAACGCGATGGCGGCGCTGCGCGAGCGGCCGCCGGTGCGCCTGGCGGGCCTGACGGTCGTCTCGGCGGAGGACCTGGCGAAGGGCACGGAGTCGCTGCCGCCGACCGACGGCCTGCGCTACCACCTGGAGGGCGCGTACAAGGCCCGGGTGATCGTCCGCCCGTCCGGCACCGAGCCGAAGATCAAGTGCTACCTGGAGGTCGTGGTCCCGGTCGCCGACGCGAGCGGTCTCGCGACGGCCCGCGCGACCGGCGCCGAGGTGCTGGCCGCGATCAAGAAGGACCTGGCGGAGGCCGCCGGTCTGTAGCCGTTCCCCGAGGGCCCGTACGGAAACGATTCCGTACGGGCCCTCGGGCGTTCCCGGGAGCCCGTACGGGATCGTTTCCGTACGGGCCCTGCGGCGTTCACGGGAGGCCATGCGGACGATTCCGTACGGGCCCTCCGGGATTCACGGGAGCCCGCGCCACCCGGCTCCCCTTTCGGGTGAACCGGGTACGGCAGGTGACGTAAGGCGCGCCCCGGCGCGGGGCGGCCGGGGCGAGAGTGACCCGGTGTTCCCTGTGCCGTCCCAGCTGACCCCCCGCCGTACCGTCCCCACCGCACGCGGGCCCGCCCCCGCGCCGGACCGGCGGCTGTCCGGACCGCTGCGGCACGCGGCCCCGGCGCTCCTCGGCTATCTGGCCGTACGCCTCCTCGGGCTCCTGGTGCTGGCCCACTGGACGCACCTCAAGGGCCACGGGGTGTGGCCGGTGCTCGCGACCTCCTGGGACTCGGGGTGGTACCTGGGCATCGCCGACCACGGCTACGACCGCGCGCTCGGCGGCCCCGGCCACCATGACAACCTGGCGTTCTTCCCGCTGTTCCCGCTGCTCATCAAGGCCTTCGCAGCGGTCACCCCGGGCTCGCGCGCCTCCGTCGGCCTGGTGCTCGCGTGGGCCTGCTCGCTGGTCGCCGCCTGGGGGATCTTCGCCGTCGGCGACCGGCTGCACGGGCGCCGTACGGGCACGTTCCTGGCGGTGCTGTGGGGGGCGCTGCCGGTCGCGGTGGTGCAGTGGATGGGCTACACCGAGTCGCTGTTCACGGCGCTCGCCGCCTGGGCGCTGTACGCCGTCCTGAGCGGCCGCTGGGCGTGGGCGGCGGGGCTCGCGGTGGCAGCGGGCCTCACCCGGCCGACCGGCGTCGCGGTCGCGGCGGCGGTGTCGGCGGGGGCCCTGCTCGCCGCCCGGCGCGGCGAACACCGGGCCCTGCCGGCCGCCCTCGCGGCCCCGCTGGGCTGGCTCGGCTTCGTGGCCTGGGTGGGGGTGCGGCTGGGCCGCTGGGACGGCTACTTCGCGGTGCAGCGGACGTGGACCAACCAGTGGGACGGCGGCGCGTACACCCTGCGGACCCTGCGCGGGCTGCTGCTCCACTCCCGCCAGCCGCCCCTGTTCCTGGTGGTGGTCTCGCTGGTCCTCCTGGTGTCCGCCGGGCTGTTCCTGCTGTGCCTGACGGACCGGCAGCCGCTGCCGCTGCTGGTCTTCACGGGGGTGCTGCTGCTGGTCGTCATGGGGAGCGGCGGTGTCTATTTCCCCCGCGCCCGCTTCCTGGTACCCGGCTTCCCGCTGCTCCTGCCGGTGGCCCTGGCCCTGGCCCGCGCGCGCCGCCCGGCCGCCGCCCTGGTGCTGGCCGGGGCGGCCCTGTCCTCGGCGTGGCTGGGGGGGTACATGCTGCTGGTGTGGCAGGGGCCGCCGTGAGGCGCCGGGACTGGGGCCGGGCCGCCGTGGGGCCGGGGGCCGCATCGCCGTGCGGCTCGGGGCCGCATCGCCGTGAGGCTCGGGGCCGCATCGCCGTGAGACCCCGATCCCGTACCGGACCCGCCGGAACGGCCGAGGGCCGGGTGCGCACCGTGAAGTGCTCACCCGGCCCTCGGCCGTTCGGGTGTACGACTGCCCGGTCAACCCGTCAGCCGCTCAGCCGGTCGCCCAGAGCACGACGAGCAGCACGAGTCCGGCCGCCGCGGGGGCGAGGATCTCGTACGCCCAGCGGATCTGCGGCTCGCCCTGCGCCTCGGGGCGCCCGCCGCAGCGCTCGGCCATGTCGCGCAGGTCGGCGACGGTCTGGTCGGCGGGGGCGGTCCTGGCCTTGGAGTCGGTGACGTCGGCGGTGGTCGACGAGCGGCCGTGCGGGTCGTCCTGGGAGGCGCGGGCGGCCTTGCGGGCGGCGCGCTTGCGCTGGCGCAGGGAGACCGGGATGGCCCACAGCTGGTACTTGGTGCCGTCCTGCCCGAAGACCTCGCTGGAGTAGCCGGCCCGGATGTCGGCGACCGCGCCCCAGGGCAGCACGATCGTGCGGAACGGGTTGCGGATCCGCAGCCGCTCCTCGTTGGCGAAGACGGCGGGCCGGATCGTGAAGGCGACGATCAGCGGGATCACGAGGACAAGACCGGCGAGCGACATCCACGGGACCCGGCCCTCGCCCCGGAGCAGCGAGTCGCCGCCGAGGAGCGCGGCGAGGACGAGCAGGGTGACCCCGCCCGCGATGCCCGCGCCGGACCGGAAGACGCGATCGGCGTAGGCGGGCTCGGAGGGCTGCTGGGAGGGCGGCTCGGGGGTCGTCATGGGGCCGATTGTGCCTCAGCGCTCCCCATTCGGCTCACGCGGCTCGGGTGAGCAGATCGGCGTACACGACGATGTTGTCGGGGCGGTGTCCGTCGACCAGCTCGCCGCCGCAGGTGATCAGCCGCAGCTCGGGCCGCCGGGTGTCCCCGTACACCTTGCGGGTCGGGAAGGCCTTCTTGTCGACCTGCTCCAGCTCGCGCACCCGGAAGACGGCGTCGGTGCCGTCGGCGCGGGTGACGGTGACGCGGTCGCCGACGCGGATCCGCGCCACGTCCTTGAGGACGGCGGGCCCCTCGGCGGTGTCGAAGTGGCCGATCAGCACGGCGGGGCCGGTCTCGCCGGGCGTGACGCCCTTGTCGTACCAGCCGATCCGGTCGGCCTGGGCGACCGGGGGCACCTGGACCGTGCCGTCCGCGTCGACCCCGAGGCTCAGCAGCGGCCCCGCGTCGACCCCGGCGGCGGGCACCCGCACCCGCACCGGCTTCGAGCGCGGCAGGGGCTCGGCGGCGAGCTGCCCGGCGGGCGCGGGCGCGGCGGTCGCGGACACCCGGGGCGCCGGGCCGGCCGACCCCTGGGACACCTGGGGCGCGGCACAGCCCGCGACCGCGACGACGGCGCAGCTCGCCACGGCGAGCGGGAGGGGGCGGGGACGGGGACGGGGACGGCGGCGGTTCATGGGCGGGCTCCGGCGAGGGGTGCGGGGTGCCGCCGAGGAGGAGGGGCGGCCCGCCGACGGGTGCGGGATGTGACGGGTACGGGAGGTACGGACCGGTGTCAGCCCCGGGCCCCGGCCCGGCGCCGAGGCGCGGTGAGGCCGAGACCCGCGACGACCACGGCGGCTCCGGCGCCGGAGGCGAGCAGTGCGGTGTCGTTGCCCCGCTCGACGCTGCCGAGCTCGGCACCGGCGGCGCCCCCGCCCTCGGTCGCCACGGCGGTCCGGCCGTCCGCCGCGAAGGCGGTTCCGGAGGCGGCGACCGGGAGGATCGCGAGGCCCGCCAGGAGGGCGGTGGCGAGGGCGGTGCGGAGGGCGGTGCGCATGACGGCTCCCGAGGGCGGTCAGGTGGTGGGGGCGGGAGCGTCGTTCCCGCGGGCTGCGGGAGCAACGCTATGGACCCGCCGTTCTGGAGCTGTCCACTCCATGTCACAGGCATGTGACAGAGCTCACCCGCCCCACCCCTCCCCCGCACCCACCTGCGCTTTCGCACGCTCGTCCGAGCGGCCCCCTGTACAGGCCGCTACGCGCGTAGATATGCTCGACTGGTGACCATGCCCACCACTGCAACCGCAGCACACGCTTTCGCCGACGTGACCGCGTCCGACAGCACGCTGCGCCGTTTCCTCCACGGGCTGCCCGGCGTCGACGCCGTCGGCCTGGAGGCGCGCGCCGCGTCCCTCGGTACCCGCTCGATCAAGACCACGGCCAAGGCCTACGCCATCGACCTGGCCATCTCGATGATCGACCTGACGACGCTCGAAGGCGCGGACACCCCGGGCAAGGTCCGGGCGCTCGCCGCCAAGGCCGTCCACCCCGATCCGACCGACCGCGCGACCCCGACGACCGCCGCCGTCTGCGTCTACCCCGACATGGTGGCCACCGCCAAGGCCGCCGTCGCGGGCTCCGGCGTCAAGGTCGCCTCGGTCGCCACCGCCTTCCCGGCCGGGCGCGCCGCGCTGCCGGTGAAGCTGGCCGACACCGCCGACGCCATCGCCGCGGGCGCCGACGAGATCGACATGGTCATCGACCGTGGCGCCTTCCTCGCCGGCCACTACCTGAAGGTCTACGAGCAGATCGCCGCGATCAAGGCGGAGTGCGGCGACCGCGCGCGCCTGAAGGTGATCTTCGAGACGGGCGAGCTCTCCACGTACGACAACATCCGTCGCGCCTCCTGGCTCGGCATGATGGCGGGCGCGGACTTCATCAAGACCTCGACCGGCAAGGTCGCGGTCAACGCCACCCCCGCCAACACGCTCCTGATGCTGGAGGCCGTGCGCGACTTCCGCGCCCAGACCGGCGTCCAGATCGGCGTGAAGCCCGCGGGCGGCATCCGCAACACCAAGGAAGCCATCAAGTTCCTGGTCCTGGTCAACGAGACCGTCGGCGAGGACTGGCTGGACAACCACTGGTTCCGCTTCGGTGCCTCCAGCCTGCTCAACGACCTGCTGATGCAGCGTCAGAAGCTGGCGACCGGCCGCTACTCCGGCCCCGATTACGTGACGGTGGACTGATCAACATGGCATCTGCATTCGAGTACGCGCCGGCGCCCGAGTCCCGGTCCGTCGTCGACATCGCGCCCTCCTACGGCCTGTTCATCGACGGCGAGTTCGTCGACGCGGCCGACGGCAAGGTCTTCAAGACCGTCTCCCCCTCCACCGAGGAGGTCCTGTCCGAGGTCGCCCAGGCGGGCGCCGAGGACGTGGACCGCGCGGTGAAGGCGGCGCGGAAGGCCTTCGAGAAGTGGTCGGCGCTGCCCGGCTCCGAGCGCGCCAAGTACCTCTTCCGGATCGCCCGGATCATCCAGGAGCGCAGCCGCGAGCTGGCCGTCCTGGAGACCCTGGACAACGGCAAGCCGATCAAGGAGACCCGCGACGCGGACCTCCCGCTGGTCGCCGCGCACTTCTTCTACTACGCGGGCTGGGCCGACAAGCTGGACCACGCGGGCTACGGCGCGAGCCCCCGCCCGCTGGGCGTGGCCGGCCAGGTCATCCCGTGGAACTTCCCGCTGCTCATGCTGGCGTGGAAGATCGCCCCGGCCCTGGCGACCGGCAACACGGTCGTCCTGAAGCCGGCCGAGACCACTCCGCTCTCCGCCCTGTTCTTCGCGGACATCTGCCGCCAGGCGGGCCTTCCCAAGGGTGTCGTCAACATCCTTCCCGGGTACGGGGACACGGGCGCGGCCCTGGTCGAGCACCCGGACGTGAACAAGGTCGCCTTCACCGGTTCGACCGCGGTCGGCAAGGCCATCGCGCGTTCGATCGCGGGCACCGACAAGAAGGTCACGCTCGAACTGGGCGGCAAGGGCGCGAACATCGTCTTCGACGACGCCCCGATCGACCAGGCCGTCGAAGGCATCGTCAACGGCATCTTCTTCAACCAGGGCCAGGTCTGCTGCGCGGGCTCCCGTCTGCTGGTCCAGGAGTCGATCCAGGACGAGCTGCTGGACTCCCTCAAGCGCCGTCTGAGCACCCTGCGCCTGGGCGACCCGCTCGACAAGAACACCGACATCGGCGCGATCAACTCGGCCGAGCAGCTGGCCCGCATCACCTCGCTCGTGGAGCGCGGCGACGCGGAGGGCGCCGACCGCTGGACGGCCCCCTGCGAACTGCCCTCGGCCGGCTACTGGTTCGCCCCGACGCTCTTCACGGGCGTCACGCAGGCGCACACCGTGGCCCGCGACGAGATCTTCGGCCCGGTCCTGTCGGTGCTGACCTTCCGTACCCCCGACGAGGCCGTCGCCAAGGCCAACAACAGCCAGTACGGCCTGTCGGCGGGCATCTGGACGGAGAAGGGCTCGCGGATCCTCGCGGTCGCCAACAAGCTGCGCGCCGGGGTCGTCTGGGCCAACACGTTCAACAAGTTCGACCCGACCTCGCCCTTCGGCGGCTACAAGGAGTCGGGCTTCGGCCGCGAGGGCGGCCGTCATGGTCTGGAGGCCTACCTCGATGTCTGACGCGACCCGTCTTGGCGTCTTCAAGACCTACAAGCTGTACGTCGGGGGCAAGTTCCCCCGCTCCGAGAGCGGCCGGGTGTACGAGGTGACGGACTCCAAGGGCAACTGGGTGGCCAACGCGCCGCTCTCCTCCCGCAAGGACGCCCGTGACGCGGTCGTCGCCGCCCGCAAGGCCTTCGGCGGCTGGGCGGGCGCGACGGCCTACAACCGGGGCCAGATCCTCTACCGCGTCGCCGAGATGCTGGAGGGCCGCCGGGACCAGTTCGTCCGCGAGGTCGCCGAGGCCGAGGGCCTGTCGAAGTCGAAGGCGGCGGCCGTCGTCGACGCGGCGATCGACCGCTGGGTCTGGTACGCGGGCTGGACCGACAAGATCGCCCAGGTCGTGGGCGGCGCCAACCCGGTCGCGGGCCCGTACTTCAACCTGTCGACCCCGGAGCCGACCGGTGTCGTCACCGTGATCGCCCCGCAGGAGTCGTCCTTCCTCGGCCTGGTCTCGGTGATCGCCCCGGTCATCGCGACCGGCAACACGGCGGTCGTCGTCACCAGCGAGAAGGCCCCGCTCCCCGCGCTCTCCCTGGGCGAGGTGCTGGCCACCTCCGACCTGCCGGGCGGCGTGGTCAACCTGCTCTCCGGCAAGGCGTCCGAGATGGGCCCGCACCTGGCGGCCCACCAGGACGTCAACGCGATCGACCTGACCGGAGCGGGCGCCGAGCTGGCGCGCGAGCTGGAGATCGCGGCGGCGGACAACCTGAAGCGCGTCCTGCGCCCGCGTACCGAGGACTTCACCGCGTCCCCGGGCACGGACCGCATGACCGCGTTCCTGGAGACGAAGACGGTCTGGCACCCCACGGGTTCGCTGGGCGCGTCCGGCTCCTCGTACTAGGCGGTGCGACCGACGGCCCCCGGGATCTCCCGGGGGCCGTCGGCGTACGCGTACGCGGTTACGGAAGCAGCCCCTGCGTCAGCGGCCCCACGACCGGCAGGTCGGCCAGCGCGCCGCCCTTGGTGACGTGGTCGGTGAGCAGGTTGGTGCCGACCGGCTTGAAGTCGGCGATCTGGGTGCCGAGGCCGTTGTCGAGCGGGTCGACGCCCGTCTTCGCCAGCGGGTCGAGCTGGAGCCGGGTCAGCGGCGCGACACCGTGGCCGACGCCCGTCAGGGCCGCGGCACCGTCCACCTGCGTCAGCGAGTCGGCCGGCAGCGGCAGGGCCACCCCCTCGGCGGCCTGCGCCGCGCCGCTCACGCCGAACACGGCCGCGCCGGCCGCTGTGACGGTGAGACCGGCCTTCAGCAGGGCGCTGCGACGGGGGGTCCTGGATTCTGCGTGACGGGCCATGGAGATCCTTCCGAGGAGTGAGCGGGCGGGTACGGACAGTAGTGGAGGTGTGATGCTCGATACCAACGGGCCGCCTCGGTGGTCCCCTTTACGGGGTAATGGTTCACACTGGTGTCCCGTGAGTTCCCAACCGATCCCGACCCGGGTCGTCCTGCTCGCGGGCCCCTCAGGCTCCGGCAAGTCGTCCCTCGCCGCCGTCACCGGACTGCCGGTGCTGCGCCTCGACGACTTCTACAAGGAGGCCGACGACCCCACGCTGCCGCTGGTCGAGGGCAGCGCGGACATCGACTGGGACTCCCCACGCTCCTGGGACGGGGACGGGGCGGTCGCCGCGATCGTCGAGCTCTGCCGCACCGGCCGGACGGCCGTGCCCGTGTACGACATCTCCACCAGCTCGCGCGTGGACCAGGAGACGCTCGACATCGAGCGGACCCCGCTGTTCGTCGCGGAGGGCATCTTCGCCGCCGACATCGTCGAGCGCTGCCGTGAGCTCGGCGTCCTCGCCGACGCGCTCTGCCTGCGCGGCCGCCCGTCGACCACGTTCCGGCGCCGGCTGCTGCGCGACCTGAAGGAGGGCCGCAAGTCGGTCCCCTTCCTGCTGCGCCGGGGCTGGCGCCTGATGCGCGCCGAGCGCACGATCGTCGCCCGCCAGACCGCCCTGGGCGCCCACCCCTGCGGCAAGGACGAGGCCCTCGGCCGCCTGGCCGCCGCCGCGGCCGGCCGCCGCCGCACGCCGGCGACCCGCTGACACGCTGACGCGCTGACACGCGGAATCGCCGCCCACACGCGCCGAGGGCCGGACAGGATCCCCCGATCCTGTCCGGCCCTCGCCGTTTTCCCCGTACCCCCGTACGTTCCCCCGTACGTCCCCCGTACGTTCCCCCGTACCGCCCTCAGGCGACAAGCTCGCCGAAGGACTCCTCCTCGTCACGGCCGAAGCTCAGCACCTCGTCCTCGCGCAGCCTTCGCAGCGAGCGCCAGATGCTCGACTTCACCGTGCCGACACTGATGTCCAGGATCTCCGCGATCTCCGGATCCGTACGGCCCTCGTAGTAGCGCAGCACCAGCATCGTGCGCTGGGGCTCGGGCAGCCGGGCCAGGGCCTGCCACAGGACCGCGCGCAGCTCGGTGCCCCGCATCGCGTCCGTCTCGCCCACCGTCTCCGGGAGCTCCTCGGTCGGGTACTCGTTGAGCTTGCGCCGGCGCCAGGCGCTGATGTGCAGATTGGTCATGGTGCGCCGCAGATAACCGCCGACCGCGGCCTTGTCGCTGATCCGGTCCCACGCCCGGTACGTCGAGAACAGCGCGCTCTGCAGCAGGTCCTCGGCCTCGAAACGGTCACCGGTCAGGTGGTAGGCGGTGGCGTACAGGGAGGCCCGGCGCTCCTGGACGTAGGCCGTGAACTCGGCCTCCGAACATGAGGAGCGCTCCCCCGTGACCTCCCCGTACACCGCTGCCCCGTCAGCCACGGCGACCATGTACGGCGCCTTGTGCTGACGCCCGACGCTGCGAACGCACCCCCGTCCTCCCCCGAGCTCTCGGCTTCGCTCGAGCAGGGAGGTGCCCCCAACCGCGCCGGACTTCTCCGAGCTCCGGCTGACGTCGTGGAGGCGCGTGACAACTGCGCTTGAGGTGGTGCTGTGCAGTGCGTTCATTCCGCGCCCCCCGTCGTTCGGAGTCCGTAGGTCCTTGATGTCGAGAAGCCTGCCCGGTCGACATCATCGGGGTGTCCGCCGACTGTCACAGGCGTGTCACAGGCGGGGCGTCGCACCCCGGCCCCACCGGACGGTCGAACTCCGACGGCCTGATGGGACAGAATGAGCCCGTGCCTTTCCTGTTGCTGATCGAGGACGACGACGCCATCCGCACGGCCCTCGAACTCTCCCTGTCACGCCAGGGCCACCGTGTGGCCACCGCGGCGACGGGAGAGGACGGCCTGAAGCTGCTCAAGGAACAGCGGCCCGACCTGGTCGTGCTGGACGTGATGCTGCCCGGCATCGACGGCTTCGAGGTGTGCCGCCGGATCCGGCGTACGGACCAGCTGCCGATCATCCTGCTCACGGCCCGCAGCGACGACATCGACGTGGTCGTGGGCCTGGAGTCCGGTGCCGACGACTACGTGGTCAAGCCCGTCCAGGGCCGGGTGCTCGACGCCCGGATCCGGGCCGTGCTGCGGCGCGGCGAGCGCGAGTCCACCGACTCGGCCAGCTTCGGCTCGCTGGTCATCGACCGCTCCGCGATGACCGTCACCAAGAACGGCGAGGACCTCCAGCTCACCCCGACCGAGCTGCGGCTGCTCCTGGAGCTGAGCCGGCGGCCCGGGCAGGCCCTGTCGCGCCAGCAGTTGCTGCGGCTCGTGTGGGAGCACGACTACCTGGGCGACTCGCGCCTGGTGGACGCCTGTGTGCAGCGGCTGCGCGCCAAGGTCGAGGACGTGCCGTCCTCGCCGACCCTGATCCGTACGGTGCGGGGCGTCGGCTACCGGCTGGACGTCCCTGCGTGACCAAGGGGATCATCGCGGGGCTCCGGCTCACCAGCCTGCGGCTCCGGCTCGTCGTCGTGTTCGCCCTCGTCGCGCTCACCGCCGCCGCCGCGGCCTCCGGCATCGCGTACTGGCTCAACCGCGAGGCGGTGCTCACCCGCACCCAGAACGGGGCGCTGAACGACTTCCGGCAGGAGATGCAGAACCGGGCGGCCACGCTGCCGCCGCGGCCCACCGAGGAGGAGCTGCGGCGCACCGCCGAGCAGATGGCGAGCGGCAGCGCCGGTTACAGCGTGCTGCTCATCGGTGAGCGGGACGCGGGCAAGCCGATCGTCGGCGCCTCCGACCCGGACGCCTTCACCCTCGCGGACGTGCCGCGTCCGCTGCAGACCGCGGTGGAGACCAAGCGGCCCGTGACGGACGCCAACCCCTACCCGTACCACCTGTTCTGGCAGCGGACCCAGCGCGGTTCGACGCCGTACCTGGTCGGCGGGACGAAGATCGACGGCGGCGGGCCTACCGGCTACATGTTCAAGTCGCTCGCCGCGGAGAAGGCCGACCTCAACTCCCTTTCCTGGTCCCTCGGGATCGCCACCGGGCTCGCGGTGATCGGCTCGGTGCTGCTCGCGCAGGTCGCCGCCGCCACCGTGCTGCGGCCGGTGCAGCGGCTCGGCGAGGCCGCCCGGCAGCTCGGCGAGGGCAAGCTGGACACCCGCCTCCAGGTCTCCGGCACCGACGAACTGGCCGATCTCTCCCGTACGTTCAACAGCGCGGCCGAATCCCTCCAGAAGCGGGTCGCGGACATGAGCGCCCGGGACGAGTCGAGCCGTCGCTTCGTCGCCGACATGTCGCACGAGCTGCGCACCCCGCTGACCGCGCTGACGGCCGTCACGGAGGTCCTTGAGGACGAGCAGGACTCGCTCGACCCGATGATCGCCCCGGCGGTGGCGCTGGTGGTCAGCGAGACCCGGCGGCTCAACGACCTGGTGGAGAACCTGATGGAGGTGACCCGCTTCGACGCGGGCACCGCCCGGCTGGTCCTCGACGACGTGGACATCGCCGACCAGATCACCGCGTGCATCGACGCGCGGGCCTGGCTGGACGCGGTGGACCTGGACGCCGAGCGCGGGATCGTGGCGCGGCTCGACCCGCGGCGGCTCGACGTGATCCTGGCGAACCTGATCGGCAACGCGCTCAAGCACGGCGGTTCGCCGGTGCGGGTGTCGGTGCGGACGGAGCCGGCCGAGCGGGCCGAGGGGGCCGATCAGCCCGCCGCCACCGCCGGTGACGGCGAGGAGCGCGAGTACGGGGAGGATCTGGTGATCGCGGTGCGCGACCACGGGCCCGGCATCCCCGTCGAGGTCCTGCCGCATGTCTTCGACCGCTTCTACAAGGCGAGCGCGTCCCGGCCCCGCTCCGAGGGCAGCGGCCTCGGCCTGTCCATCGCCATGGAGAACGCGCTGATCCACGGCGGTTCGATCACCGCCGCCAACTCGACCGACGAGGAGGGCCGGGTGGACGGCGCGGTGTTCGTACTGCGGCTTCCCCGGGACGCCTCCGGGGTCGCGCGGGAGCTGCGGACCCGTAGCAGCCAGGGCGAGGTGGAGGAGCGTTGAGCCCCAGTCGGAACGGCCGTCACCGCCGCGGGGGTGCCCTGCTGGTCATGGGCGTGGCCCTGGCCGCCGGGCTCGTCTCCGGCTGCGGGATCAGGACGACCTCGGTGCCGGTGGACGCGGGCGCCGCGCCCACGCGGGTGCCGTGCGACGTGACCGGCGGCGCGGAGGCGGCCGGGACGCAGGGCGTGCCGCTGCGCGTGTACCTGCTGTGCGGGGCGCAGCTGGAGCGGGTGGAACGCCGCTCGCCGCTGCCGGAGGAGAAGGCCGTCGGCGATCCCGTACGCACGGCTTCGGCGCTGCTCGCGCAGTTGGAGAGCGAGCCGTCGGAGGAGGAGCGGCAGGCCGGGTTCGCGACGGCCGTGAAGGGCCCGCTGGTGGTGGCCGGCGGCCACCGGGGCGACCCGAAGGGCACGCTGCGGCTGAGCCGTCAGCCGGAGGACCTGCCGCCGACGGCGTTCGCGCAGATCGTCTGCACCTTCGCGGAGAGCGCGGCGGGCGCGGGCGGCGACACCGTGGTGCTCGGCGGCCCCGGCCCGTACGAGCCGCGGCGCTACCGGTGCACGCAGGAGCTGAAGGAGCGCCCGGACTCGACGGTGCAGACGACCCCTACGGCACCTACGGCTTCCTGAGTACGGGCAGGGGCGGGCGCGGCTTCCTCATCGGGGTGCATCGCGTCCCTGACCTCGTTCTTCGGGGCGGCGGAACCGATTCCGCCGGGGTGTGCGTCTTGGGGGGCGTGCAGCGTCAAGGTTCGGGTGATTCCGGCAGTTCGGGCGGCAGTGCCGCCATGGTCGTGCGCGTGGCGGGGTTCGCCCTCCTCCTCGCCCATCTGCTGTTCGTCGCCTGGGTGGCGCTCCGCCCACGGGACGTGGCCTGGGTGACCGCGCCGAACCTGACCCCGCTGGCCGGGATCAGGGTGGATCTGGCGCTCGGCCCGGCCGAGGCGGCCCGGCGGATCGCCGGGGGGCTGCTGCTCCTGGCCCCGCTGGGGGTGCTGCTGCCGATGGCCGACGGGCGGCTCTCCGTGTCGCCGTGGGCGTCCCTTGCCCGTACGACGGCGGCGGGGGCGCTGCTGTCGACGGTGATCGAGCTGTTGCAGACGGCGGTGCCCGGGCAGGTCGTGGACGTGGACTCGGTGCTCCTGAACACGGCGGGCGTGGCCCTCGCCCATCTGCTGCTCGTCCCGGCCGGGCGGGCGCGGCTGCGCCGCAGGTCGGGGGTGCGCTCCTCCTCTGGGAGGAGGCGGGGGCGTTCCCCGCAGGGGGTGACCCCGACGATTCCCAGGGTCGGGATCGCCCCGTAGACCGACGCTTCGTCCCGGGGTCCGGGGCGAGGATGGAGTCACATCGGGGGCCCGACGAAGCGGCCCCCGCGAGACTCCGAAGGAGCCCACCATGGCCGCACTTGCCCGCCCCCGTGAAGGACGCATGATCGGCGGAGTGTGCGCGGCGCTGGCACGGCGCTTCGGCATCTCCTCGGGGACGATGCGCCTGATCTTCCTGGTGTCGTGTCTGCTGCCCGGCCCGCAGTTCCTGCTCTATCTGGCGCTGTGGGTGCTGCTGCCGGAGGAGAAGTCGACGAGCGCCGCCTGGTAGGCGGACGCGTACGTGCCTGAGGGCGCCCATCCCGGTCCGGGGTGGGCGCCCTCAGGCGTGTGTACGGCGGTGGCCGGTGACCTCCGGGGGTCAGCCGCCGAGCGGGAGGCCGTTCAGCGGCAGGCCGCCGGTGAGCTGGCCGACCGGGAGGCCGCCGAGAAGACCGGTGAGCTGGCCGGCCGGGGTGTGGGCGAGGCCGGTCTGCACGCCGTCCATCGGGACCTTGGTGGCCTGCTCGGTGACCGGCGGGAGGGCCTTGCCGGCCTGGTCGGCGATCTGCGGGAGGGTCCCGATGCCCTGCTCGGCGCCGAGGTTCAGGGCGCCCTGGCCGGCTCCGAGGGTCTCGGCGACGCCGGAGGGGAGGTCGGTCACGTCCTCGCCGAGCGGCACGACGCTGGTGACCGTGCCGAGCGCGTCGGTGCCGACGAGCGGCAGCGCGGTGGCGGAGGCCGTACCGGCGGCGGCAGCGGCGAAAGCGGCACCGAGGGCGGCGACACCGAGCGTCTTGGCGGCAGACTGCTTCATCAGAAAATCTTCCTCAGGAATCTCAGTGGGGAATGCAGAGTGGCTACGCAAACTAATCAGCGAAAGTCCCCGCCGCAAACACCGAAAGGCGGCCGGGCGTGGTGGGCCCGGCCGCCCCGATGGTCCTCCTGAGGTGGCGGTCAGCCCGCCTGGCGGGAAGACTCGCTGGTCGTGGCCGTCTGCTGGAACAGCCATTCGGACTTCAGCTCGGCATAGCCGGGCTTGATCACATCATTGATCATCGCGAGGCGTTCATCGAAAGGAATGAACGCTGATTTCATCGCATTGACAGTGAACCACTGCATGTCGTCGAGCGTGTAGTCGAATGCCTCGACAAGGAATTCGAATTCACGGCTCATGCTGGTGCCGCTCATCAGCCGGTTGTCGGTGTTGACGGTGGCACGGAAGTGCAGCTTGCGGAGCAGCCCGATGGGGTGCTCCTTGTACGAGTCGGCGGCGCCGGTCTGGAGGTTGGAGGTGGGGCACATCTCCAGCGGGATGCGCTTGTCCCGCACGTACGCGGCGAGCCGGCCGAGGGTGACCGAGCCGTCGTCGGCGACCTCGATGTCGTCGATGATCCGCACGCCGTGGCCGAGCCGGTCGGCGCCGCACCACTGGAGCGCCTGCCAGATCGACGGGAGGCCGAAGGCCTCGCCGGCGTGGATGGTGAAGTGGTTGTTCTCCCGCTTCAGGTACTCGAAGGCGTCCAGGTGCCGGGTGGGCGGGAAGCCCGCCTCGGCGCCCGCGATGTCGAAGCCGACGACCCCGGTGTCGCGGTAGCGGTTGGCCAGCTCGGCGATCTCCAGGGCGCGGGCGGCGTGCCGCATCGCGGTGAGCAGGGCGCCGACCCGGATGCGGTGGCCGTTCGCCCGGGCAAGCCGCTCGCCCTCGCGGAAGCCCTCGTTGACCGCCTCGACGACCTCCTCCAGGGTGAGGCCGCCCTCCAGGTGCTGCTCGGGGGCGTAGCGGACCTCCGCGTAGACGACGCCGTCCTCGGCGAGGTCGACGGCGCACTCGGCGGCGACCCGGACCAGGGCCTCGCGGGTCTGCATGACGGCGCAGGTGTGCGCGAAGGTCTCCAGGTAGCGCTCCAGGGAGCCGGAGTCGGCGGCCTCCCGGAACCAGACGCCCAGCTTGTCGGGCTCGGTCTCGGGAAGGCTCTCGTAGCCCTGGGCACGGGCGAGTTCGATGATCGTGCCGGGGCGCAGCCCACCGTCGAGGTGGTCGTGGAGAAGCACCTTCGGGGCGCGGCGGATCTGGTCCGCGGCGGGGGTGCTGGGGATCTGGCTCGTCATTTCGGCACTCTAGCGCCTACGCGCGTAGAGCGCGCCCCTTTCGCGCCGTATCCAGGGGCGCGGAATTCCGTGCGGCCGGGCCCCCGCCCGCCCTAGCCTGGCCGTATGCCTCCCGCCGCCGCCACCCCGAAGCCCGACCCCGCCGACCCCGCCGACCCCGAGGAACTGCGCCGGATCCACGCCTTCCTGTCCTCCTTCACCCGGCGGCAGGCGGAGCGGACCGTCCCGGTACCCGGCGGTTTCGCGGCCCTGGACGACACGTACGCGCTGTCCTACGGCAACAACTACGTCCTGATCGACGGGCCGACCGACCCCGAGGCGCTGCCCGGCCACGTGGACGCGGCCATGGCCCCGCTGGCGCACCGCGCGGTGTACGTGCTGGACGCGGCGACCGGGGAGGCGTGCGCGGGCCCGCTGGCCCGGGCCGGGTACACCCTCACGCGCACGGTCGTGATGCGCCACGAGGGCCCGCTCCCCGAACGCGGCGGAGCCCGCGAGGTCGGCCTCCCGACCCTGCGCGGCCCGCTCACCGAGAGCCAGCGGCGCTTCCTGCCCGACGCCCCCGACGAGGTGATCCGCACCCTGGTGGAGCGCCGCTCGGCCCGCCTGCGCGGCGCCCCCGACGTCCGCTTCCTCGCCTCGCACAACACGTGGGGCGAACCGGCCTCCTGGGCCGACCTCTACCTGGACCCGGCCACCGGCGTCGCCCAGATCGAGGACCTCGTCACGGCCGCGTCCCACCTCGGCCAGGGCCACGCGGGCGTCGTCCTGGACACCGCCCTCCGCCTGTCCGCCGAGGCCGGCTGCACCACCCGCTTCCTGATCGCCCTGACCGACGACTGGCCCCGCCACTGGTACGCCCGCCGGGGCTTCGTCCCGGTCGGCAGCGTGCACTGCTTCGAACGGACCTGAGGCGTACGGACGTTCGGCCGAGCGATACGTAACATTGAATGCTCCCCACCCGGGACGGCGTGGGGATTTCCGGCTCGGACAGCCTCCTGGGACTACGTCCCGGAAGGTCTTGGGTCCTCGACACCGACCGGGTCCAAACCTGCCCGGAGGAGCATCACGTGGGCGGAGTTCTTGTCCCGACGGGACGAGACTCCGCACGCGGCGCAGGTGTAGATGCGCATCCTCAGCGGCCGTGCTTGTGCCCCATCTCGATCAGGGCCTTCTTGGTGGCGCCGATGGCGGCGTCCGCGGCCTTCCTCGCCATGGTGCTCCTGGCGAGGAACTTCGGTCTGAAGTCCTCGACGGCGAGGGCGTCATGGTCACGGACGACCCGCTTGGCCCACTTGCGTGCCGTGTCCTCGCGCTGACGCGCGGCCTTCTTGTACGCCTTGGCCCGCAGCCGCCTCGCTTCGCGGTACCCGGCCGACGCGGGCTGCCCGGCCTTCGGCCGGCGGCGGGCCATCATCCGGTCGTACCGGGTCAGCCGCACCCGCGCATTCTGCCCATGCTCGGCGTGGGGCAGATCGTGGTCATCGGACGTGGTGGTCGCCGTCTCCCTCACTCCCCAGTCCACGCCGATCACCCGCCCGGTCGTGGGCAACGGCTCCACCTGGGCCGCGACGACGAACGAGGCGTACCAGTGCCCCAGGGTGTCGCGGAGCACCCGGACACTGGAAGGAGGTGTGGGCAGCGAGCGCGACCACACCACGGTCAGCACGATCCCTCCGGCGAGATGAAGACGTCCGTCCTTCAATCGGAAGCCGCGTCGCGTGTAGTTCAGGCTCGGCAGAGCTCCATGCCGCTTCCTGTACCTGGGCGTCCCGGCCCGGCGGGCCACGGGCAGACCCTCCGCGATGTCCTTGAGCGCCTTCGCGCGTGCCTTTCCGAAGTCACGGACGGTCTGCTGCTGCACGACCGACGATCCTTCCCGCAACCACGGGACGCGCGCTCGAGCCTCGGTCAGCATGCGGTCGAGCCGCACGGGCCCGCACGTCCCGGCCTGGGCGACGCACTCGTTCCAGACCCAGCGGCTGCGACCCCACTCACCCGACAGCGCGGCGAGCGCTGTCGAGGACACCCGCAGACGGAATGTCCACCGGACATGTCCGGTAAGGGCGTTGGGCGGGTCGGTCATGCGGCGACGGTATCCGGCTTCGCTTGCCCTGTCCGGACGATCTCGCGGTGGCCCCCGAAAGAGTGGTCGACTACGTGCAGCTTGCGGCGATCTGAAGACTGGGCAACCTTCACACTCAATTGACCGCACGTAGGGGTGTCGTACACCTCCACTTCTGAGACTGTTCCGTCATGGCGCACTACGCACTCGTAGGAACGGCCGGCTCCCGGAGACCCCGGCTCGGGCGGCCCGCAGGAGCGGCGAACCCGGTCACCGAGGCGGGCGGGGTGGTTCTGCTGCTCCCGGACGGGGAGGACTCCTCGGCGCGGGGGCCCTCGGCGTTCGCGCGCGCGGCGGCGGTGCCGCTGGCGCGGCGGCTGGCGCGGGCGGGGCGGGCCGAGGGGCTGGTCGCGCATGTGGTCCGGTACCGGGGGCGGGGGTGGAACGGGACGGACGCGCAGTTGGCCGAGGACGCCTCCTGGGCGGTGTCCGAGGCGGTGCGGCGGTACGGGGACGTGCCGGTGTGTCTGCTGGGGCGCGGGATGGGGGCGCGGGCGGCCCTGCGGGCGGCGGGGCACCCGGCGGTGGCGGCGGTGCTCGCGCTCGCGCCGTGGCTGCCCGAGGAGGACCGGGCGGCCGAGCCGGAGCCGGTGCGGCAGCTGGTCGGGCGGCGGGTGCTGATCGTGCACGGCACGAACGACTCCCGGACCGACCCCGAGCTGTCCTACCGCTTCGCCGAGCGGGCCAAGAAGTCCAACCGGGACACCTGCCGCTTCGAGGTGCACGCCGACGGGCACGGGCTGCGCCAGTACCAGGACGAAGTCGGGGCGCTGGCGGCCGACTTCGTGCTGTCCACGCTGTTCGCGCGGCCACAGAGCCGGCCGCTCGCGGACGCGATGGCCGCGCCGCCGCCGCTGGGGCTGCGGATGCCGTTGGCGGCCGGGTTCGGACGGTCGTTGCGGTAGGACGGCCTCACTCCGGGAGCAGGGTGCCTCGTTTGCCCAGGAGGAATTTCTTGAAGGCGGCGACCGGGGGCGTGTCCGGGTGGCCGTCGAGCCAGGCCACGCCGATCTCGCGGACCGCGCGCGGGGAGGTCACGCCCAGTTCGACGACGCCCGGGCGGGCGACCGCGGGCGGGGGCAGCAGGGCGACGCCGAGCCCCGCGGCGACCAGGCCGCGCAGGGTCTCGGCCTCCTCGCCCTCGAAGGCGATCCGGGGCGTGAACCCGGCCTGGGCGCACAGGTCGTCGGTGATGCGGCGCAGCCCGTAGCCGGGTTCCAGGGTCACGAAGGTCTCGTCGGCGGCCTCGGCGAGGCGGATGCGCTTGCGGCCCGCGAGGCGGTGGTCGTCGGGGACGACGAGGCGCAGGCGCTGTTCGTCGAGGCGGCGGGCGACGAGGTCGGGGGCGTCGGGGACGGGTGAGGTCAGGCAGAGGTCGAGCTCGCCCGCGCGGAGGCGTTCGATCATCGCCTCGCCGTAGTTCTGCACGAGGGTGAAGCGGACCCTGGGGTGGTCGACGCGGAAGGCGCGCAGGAGTCCGGGGACGGTCTCGGAGCCCATGGTGTGCAGGAAGCCGAAGGCGACCCGTCCCGCGGTGGGGTCGGCGTCGGCGCGTACCGAGTCGGCGGCCTTCTCGACCTCGGCGAGCGCGCGCTCGGCGGAGGCGAGGAAGCGGCGGCCCGCCGGGGTGAGCGAGACGGTGCGGCCGCGGCGGGCGAAGAGGGCGACGCCGAGGTCCTCTTCGAGCCGGACCACGGCGCGGGAAAGGGTGGACTGGGGGACGCCCATCTCGGCGGCGGCCCGGGTGACGTGCTCGTGCCGGGCGACGGCGGCGAAGTAGGCGAGCCGGGGCGCGAGCAGCAGTCCCATGTCTTCTTCGTTACTGTTCGGTGACAGGCGAGGCTGTGACCTGTACTCATGCAGCATGGGAACGATTACAGCAGTTCCGTGCATTGGACGCATGAACTGGGTCGTCCTACGTTCGTGTACATGCCTTCCGCCAGTACCAAGGCGGCCGCCACCAGCCCGGCCGCCGATTCCCGTCTCTCCCCCGGTGTCCCCGGCTACCGCCGGATGAGCCTCGCGCTGTTCGCCGCGGGAGTGGCCACCTTCGCCCTCCTCTACTCCACCCAGGCCCTCCTGCCCGCCGTCTCGGCCGAGTTCGGCGCCTCCGCGTCGGCGGCCTCCTGGACGGTCTCCGCCGCGACCGGCGCGCTCGCCCTGTGCGTCCTGCCGCTCAGCGCCCTGTCCGAGCGCTTCGGGCGGCGCTCGATGATGACGGCCTCGCTCGCGGTCGCCGTGGGCGTCGGGCTGCTCGTGCCGCTCGCCCCCAGCCTGGAGAGCCTGGTCGTGCTGCGCGCGGTGCAGGGCGCGGCGCTGGCCGGTGTGCCGGCCTCGGCCATGGCCTTCCTCGCCGAGGAGGTGCGGCCGAAGGCGCTGATCGCCGCGATCGGTCTCTTCGTGGCGGGCAACTCGATCGGCGGCATGAGCGGGCGGATCGTCACCGGCTGGATCGCGCAGCTGTGGGGCTGGCGGGCGGGTCTGGCCGCCGTCGGCGTGCTGGCCGTGGTCTGCGCGGTCGCCTTCCGGGCGCTGCTGCCCAGGGCCCGGCACTTCACGCCCGGTTCGCTGAACCCGAGGGCGCTGGGCCGGACCGTACGGGGTCATCTCGCGGACCCGCTGCTGATGCGGCTGTACGTGATCGGCGCGCTGTTCATGACGGTGTTCGGCGCGGTGTACACGGTGATCGGCTACCGCCTGGTCGAGGCGCCGTTCTCGCTGCCGCAGGGCGTGATCGGCTCGATCTTCCTGGTCTACCTGGTGGGTACGGTCTCCTCGGCCGCCGCCGGGAAGCTGGTCGGCCGGCTCGGGCGGCGCGGGGCGCTGTACCTGGCCGTCTCCACGACGACGGCGGGCCTGCTGCTCTCGCTCGCCGACACGCTGCCCGCCGTCCTCGCGGGCCTGGTGCTGATCACGGCCGGCTTCTTCGCCGGGCACGCGGTGGCCTCCTCCTCGGTGAGCCGTACCGCGAAGACGGGCCGCGCGCAGGCCTCGGCGCTCTACCAGTCGGCGTACTACCTGGGCAGCAGCGCGGGCGGCACGCTCGGCGCGGTGGCCTTCCACGCGGGCGGCTGGGCCGGGACGGTCCTGATCGGTCTGGTGGCGGTGCTCGGCGTCGTGTCGGTCACCCTCTACGGCTCGCACAGCGCGCGGGTCGAGGCGCGCCGGGTCGAGGCCCGCCGCCTGCGGATCGCCTGCTGAGCGACCGCAACTGTTCGGCTCCCCCGGACGTCGTAAGAGGCAGGACTCAAGGGGGAGTTGACGATCATGAATGCGATACGGAGGAGGGCCGGCATCGGCCTCGCGGTCACCGCGCTGGTGGTTCCGGTCACGGTGGCGCTCGGCAGCGGGCCGGCGGCGGCGGCGTCCTGCACCGCGACGACCGGTCCGTACCAGAAGCAGGTGGAGAAGTTCCTGGGCCGGCCGGTCGACGGGCGCCAGTCGCTCGCCGACTGCAAGGCGATCCAGGGCTTCCAGCTCAAGCACGGCATCACGCCGTCGGCGGGCTACGCCGGGACGGTCACCTGGCGCACGATGTCCACGATGCTGGCGCAGCGGGCGGCCGGAACCAATCCCAACAAGGACGGCAGGTGTCCGACGAACAAGGGGCGGATCGCCTGTGTCGACCTGACGCGGCAGCTGACCTGGATCCAGGACGGGTCCCGGCTCAAGTACGGCCCGGTGCCGGTGCGTACGGGCAAGGCGGCCACGCCGACGCGTACCGGCGCGAAGAAGATCTACTGGCGCAACATCAACCACTGGTCGACGCTGTACAACGTGTCGATGCCGTACGCCCAGTTCTTCGACGGCGGGCAGGCCTTCCACTCGACCACCAAGTCCATGTGGAATCCGCCGGGTTCGGGCGGCTGCGTGAACATGCGGTCGGCCGACGCCAAGGCGTACTGGAATCTGCTCAGGAACGGTGACGACGTGTTCGTGTACGGGCGCAAGCCCGGCACGTGAGCCGGTCGGCCGCGCGTTGTCGGTGCGCTGCGGTAGCTTCCCCTCATCGGCTCCGAACGGGGGCCGGTGAGGGGCGAGCGGGGTGGGACCGATGACCGACGTGATGACCGAGGACCTGGAGAAGTACCGTACGGAGCTGACGGGTTACTGCTACCGGATGCTGGGCTCCGCCTTCGAGGCGGAGGACGCGGTGCAGGACACGATGGTGCGTGCCTGGCGCGCGCTCGACTCCTTCGAGGGGCGGTCCTCGCTGCGGTCCTGGCTGTACCGGATCGCCACCAACGTGTGTCTGGACTCGCTCAGCGCGGGGAACCGGAGGGCTCGTCCGATGGACCTGACGGATCCGACGCCGGTCGCGCAGGCCCGGCTCAACGAGCGCCCGGAGATCACCTGGCTGGAGCCGGTGCCGGACGGGCGGGTGCTGCCGTCGGTGGCGGACCCGGCGGAGACGGCGGTCTCCCGGGAGACGGTGCGGCTGGCGTTCGTGGCGGCGCTCCAGCATCTGCCGCCGAAGCAGCGGGCGGTGCTGATCCTGCGCGAGGTCCTCGCGTGGAAGGCGAGCGAGGTGTCCGAGCTGCTCGGCACGTCGGTCGCGTCGGTCAACAGCGCGTTGCAGCGGGCCCGGGCGACGCTGGCCGAGCAGGCGCCGGCCGCCTCGGACGCGGCGGATCCGCTGGACGAGGAGCAGAAGGCGCTGCTCGACCGCTATGTGGCGGCCTTCGAGGGCTACGACATGCAGGCGCTGACCGCGCTCCTCCACGAGGACGCGACGATGTCCATGCCGCCGTACGACCTGTGGCTGCGGGGCCACGAGGACATCGTGGGCTGGATGCTGGGGGTCGGCGAGGTCTGCCGGGGCTCGAAGCTGGTGCCGACCGTGGCGAACGGCGCGCCGGCCTTCGCGCACTACCACCCGGACCCGGAGGGCGGTTTCGCGCCGTGGGCGCTGATCGTGCTCCAGGTGCACGACGGGAAGATCGGCGGGATGGACTTCTTCCTGGACACCAAGCGCTGGTTCCCGCTGTTCGACCTGCCGGACCGGCTGCCCGCCTGATCAGAGCAGGTCGCCGAGGCCGGCGAGGTCCAGTACGGCCCGCAGCTCGGGCCCGGCTCCCCGGAAGGTGAGCCGGTGCCCGCGCCGCCGGGCGGCCAGCCGCAGCCGCGCCACGGCGTCGACGGCGCCGAGGTCGGCCCGGCGTCCGAGGCCGCCGAGCTCACAGACCACGTCGGTGGGCTCGGCCGCGTCCAGCAGGGCGCAGAGCCGTCTGACCTCCTCCGGGGCGGGGCGCCCGGTGAGCCGTAGTTCGAGAGTGCGAGAAGTGTCCACATCAGAAGGACCGCCGCCGCCCCCGTAACTCATCGCGGCGCCCTCTAGGCTCAGGCCCATGACTCATGATCGTGTCGAACTGGTGATCTTCGACTGTGACGGTGTTCTGGTCGACAGCGAGCGCGTCTACTGCCGGGTGGACCGGGAGGTCTTCGCGGAGGTGGGCGCGGAGTTCACCGAGACCGAGATGGCGGACCTGTTCATCGGCGTCTCGCACAAGCGCCTCACCGCGCTCGTCGAGGAGCGGGCGGGCCGCACGCTGGCCCCGGACTGGCAGCACCCGTTCCGGCAGCGCTACGAGGACGCCCTGGACGCGGAGCTGACCGTGGTCGAGGGCATCACGGACGTCCTCGACGCCCTCTCCGTCCCCTTCTGCCTCGCCTCCAACGGCAGCCCCGAATCCATCCGCGCCAACCTGACCCGCACGGGCCTCCTCGACCGCTTCGAGGGCCGCATCTTCAGCGCCCGCCACGTCCCCCACCCGAAGCCGGCCCCCGACCTCTTCCTGCACGCCGCCACCACGATGGGCGTCCCGCCCGAACACTGCGCCGTCGTCGAGGACTCCCCGTACGGCGTCCAGGCCGCCCGCGCGGCCGGCATGCGCGCCTTCGGCTACTGCGGCGGCCTGACCAGGGCGGACCGCCTGATGGGCCCGGGCACGGTGGTCTTCGACGACATGCGGGAGCTGGTGGGGCTGCTGACCTGAGCCGGAGACGTATGCCTCCGGCTCAGGTCCGGCATCAGACCGTCACGCGATGCGGTCGAGCACGATCGGGTTCGCCGTGAAGGACGTGCCCTCGGGGGCGATGTCCCAGGAGGTCGTCAGGGACTTCAGGGCGTAGTCGAACTTCTCCGGGGTGTCCGTGTGGAGGGTCAGCAGGGGCTGGCCCGCCGTGATCGTGTCGCCCGGCTTGGCGTGGAGTTCGACGCCCGCGCCGGCCTGGACCGGGTCCTCCTTGCGGGCGCGGCCGGCGCCCAGGCGCCAGGCGGCGATGCCGATGTCGTAGGCGTCGAGGCGGGTCAGGACGCCGGAGGAGGGGGCGGTGATGACGTGCTGCTCGCGGGCGACCGGGAGGGTCGCGTCCGGGTCGCCGCCCTGGGCCTGGATCATGCGGCGCCAGACGTCCATCGCGGAGCCGTCGGCGAGGGCCTTCGCCGGGTCGGCGTCCTTGATGCCGGCCGCGGTGAGCATCTCGCGCGCCAGGGCGATCGTGAGGTCGACGACGTCCTGGGGGCCGCCGCCCGCGAGGACCTCGACGGACTCGCGGACCTCCAGGGCGTTGCCCGCGGTGAGGCCGAGCGGGGTCGACATGTCGGTGAGGAGCGCGACGGTCTTCACGCCGCTGTCGGTGCCGAGGGCGACCATGGTGGAGGCGAGCTCGCGGGCGTCCTCGATGGTCTTCATGAAGGCGCCGGTGCCGACCTTGACGTCCAGGACGAGCGAGCCGGTGCCCTCGGCGATCTTCTTCGACATGATCGAGGAGGCGATCAGCGGGATCGCCTCCACCGTGCCGGTCACGTCACGGAGCGCGTAGAGCTTCTTGTCCGCGGGGGCCAGGCCGTCGCCCGCCGCGCAGATGACCGCGCCGGTGGTGTCCAGGACGTGCAGCATCTCCTCGTTGGAGAGCAGCGCCCGCCAGCCCGGGATGGACTCCAGCTTGTCCAGGGTGCCGCCGGTGTGGCCGAGGCCCCGGCCGGAGAGCTGCGGCACGGCCGCGCCGCAGGCGGCGACCAGCGGGGCGAGCGGCAGGGTGATCTTGTCGCCGACGCCGCCGGTGGAGTGCTTGTCGGAGGTGGGGCGGGAGAGGGAGGAGAAGTCCATGCGCTCGCCGCTGGCGATCATCGCCGCGGTCCAGCGGGCGATCTCGTCCCGGTTCATGCCGTTCAGCAGGATCGCCATGGCCAGGGCGGACATCTGCTCGTCGGCGACCTCGCCGCGGGTGTAGGCGTCGATGACCCAGTCGATCTGCTCGGGGCTCAGCTCGCCCTTGTCCCGCTTGGTGCGAATGACGGAGATGACGTCCATGGTGAAGCCTCTTTCTACGCGCATAGAGAGGGAAAGGAGGAGCGGCCCTCCCATCGTGCCGGAAGGGCCGCTCCGAAGTACTACTTGGTGAGATGGTCCGGGCCGAACGCCTGCGGGAGCATGTCCGCGAGCGTGACGAACCCGGCGGGCGTCTCCAGGACGAGTTCGGGGCCCCCGAACTCGTACAGGAGCTGCCGGCAACGGCCGCACGGCACCAGGGACTCGCCCCGGCCGTCCACGCACACGAAGTGCGTGAGCCGGCCGCCCCCGGTCGCCTGGAGCTGCGACACCAGGCCGCACTCGGCGCACAGACCGAGACCGAACGAGGCGTTCTCCACGTTGCAGCCGGAGACCACCCGCCCGTCGTCGACCAGGGCCGCCGCCCCCACCGGGAAGCCGGAGTACGGGGCGTAGGCGTGGGACATGGCCTCCCGGGCGGTCGCCCGAAGGAGCTCCCAGTCCGTCACTTGCCCTGGCCCTTCCGGTACGGCAGACCGTCCGCCTTCGGCATCCGCAGCCGCTGCGCCGACAGGGCCAGCACGAGCAGCGTGGTGACGTACGGAGCGGCGTCCACGAACTGGCTCGGGACCTCGTCGGTGAACGCGTACCAGAGGAAGAAGCCCGCGGAGAAGGCGGCGGAGACGCCCGCGACCACGTACTTCTTCTTGTACAGCTGCCACAGCGTGGCGATCACCAGGAGCAGCGCGACCAACAGCAGCAGCGCGTGCACGTTCTCGGCGCCGCCGCGCAGCTTGAGGCTGTCGGTGAAGCCGAAGAGGCCGGCGCCCATCGCCATGCCGCCCGGCATCCAGTTGCCGAAGATCATCGCGGCGAGACCGATGTAGCCGCGGCCGCCGGTCTGGCCCTCCTGGTAGATGCCGGTGGCGACGATCGCGAGGAACGCGCCGCCGAGGCCGGCCAGACCGCCGGAGACGGTGACGGCGATGTACTTGTACTTGTAGACGTTGACGCCCAGCGACTCGGCCGCGACCGGGTTCTCACCGCAGGAGCGCAGCCGCAGGCCGAAGGAGGTGCGCCAAAGCAGCCACCAGGTGCCCGGGATCAGCAGGATCGCGACCACGGTCAGCAGCGACAGGTTGGTGACCAGACCGCCGAGGATGCCGGCGATGTCGGAGATCAGGAACCAGTGCTTCTGCTGGAGGTCCTGCAACCAGTCCGAGAGCCCTGGGATCGTGATCTGGGTGATCTGGTCGATCCGCGGGGACTGCTTGGAGGAGCCGCCCTCGGCCTCGCCGAAGGTGAAGTTCGACAGGTAGCGGGTGAAGCCCACCGCGAGGATGTTGATCGCCACACCGGAGACGATGTGGTTGACGTTGAACGTCACGGTGATGATCGCGTGCAGCAGGCCGCCGATCGCACCGCCGAGGATGCCGACGGCCACGCCGGTCCACGGACCCCACTGGTAGCCGGCCCAGGCACCGAACCAGGTGCCGAGGATCATCATGCCTTCGAGACCGATGTTGACGACGCCCGCGCGCTCGGCCCACAGACCGCCGAGACCGGCGAGGCCGATCGGCACCGCGAGCTGGAGCGCGCCGGAGACCTGGCCGACGGAGGTGAGGTCGTCGGCCCCGGAGATGACCCGGACCAGCGAGAAGAGGGCGAGACCGCCCGCGACGATCAGCAGGATCCAGGGCCAGGTCAGCTTGCGGCGCCCGGCGCTCTGGGGCGCGGCGCTCGGCTTGGCAACGGTGCCGGTGCTCATGCCGCCACCTCCTTGTCGGTCTTGATGGCACCGCCGGCGGCGAGCTGCTCGCCGACCTTCTGCTGCTGGCGGCGGAGGCCGTAACGGCGGACGAGCTCGTAGGAGACGACCACGGCGATCACGATGATGCCCTGCATGATCTGGGTGATCTCCTTCGGGTACCCGGCGGTGTCGAGCGAGCTCGACGCCTTGTCCAGGAACGCGAAGAGGAGGGCCGCGAAGAGGATGCCGACCGGGTGGTTGCGGCCGAGCAGGGCGATGGCGATGGCGGTGAAGCCGACGCCGACCGGGAAGTCGAGGCTGTACGTGTGGGTCTCGCCGAGCAGCGTCGGCATGCCGGACAGACCGGCCAGCGCACCCGAGATCAGCATCGTGGTGAGGATCATCCGCTTGGCGTCGACGCCGCTGGCCTGCGCGGCGGACTCGCTGGCGCCGGTGGCGCGCAGGTCGAAGCCGAACTTGGTGCGGTTGAGCGCGAACCAGTAGACGACGCCGAGCGCGAGCGCGACGAAGGTGAAGCCGTAGATCTGGCCGTTGCCCTCGCCCATGTCGATGCCCGGGAACCAGCCGGACTCGGCGATGTCACCGGTGGTGAGGTTGTTGGAGCCGGCCGGCTGGACGCCGAAGTTCTTCGGCAGGATCAGCCAGGCCACCAGGGCGGTGGTGATGGCGTTGAGCATGATCGTCGAGACGACCTCGGAGACCCCGCGGGTGGTCTTCAGGATGCCCGCGACACCGGCCCAGGCGGCACCGGTGAGCATCGCGACCAGCACGATCAGCACGATGTGCAGCGGCCCCGGCAGCGTGACGGCGGCGCCGACCACGGCCGAGAGCATCGCGGCGAGGCGGTACTGCCCGTCGACGCCGATGTTGAAGAGGTTCATCCGGAAGCCGACGGCCACGGCCAGGGCCGCCAGGTAGTAGATCCCGGTCTGGTTGATGATCAGGACCTGGATGTCCGAGTACGCGGCGTTCTCGATCATCAGCCGGATCGGCTCGATCGGGTCGAGGCCCGTGGCGAGCAGCACCAGCACGGTGAGGACGAACGAGGTGACCAGGGCGAGCACGGGGCCCGCGGCCCCGATGATCAGCTTGTCCTTGTCGATTTTCATCATCGGGCGTCACCGTCTTCGGGGTGCTCTTCGGTGCCTTCGAGGTGGCCGGTGACCGCGCCGGTCATGGCGGAGCCCAGCTCCTCGGGCGTGATGGTGGCGGGGTCGGCGTCGGCGACCAGCTTGCCGCGGTACATGACGCGGAGCGTGTCGGAGAGGCCGATCAGCTCGTCGAGGTCGGCGGAGATCAGCAGCACCGCCAGGCCCTCGCGGCGGGCGTCGCGGATCGCGTCCCAGATCTGCGCCTGGGCGCCGACGTCCACACCACGGGTGGGGTGGGCGGCGATCAGGAACTTGGGGGCGTGGCTCATCTCGCGGCCGACGATCAGCTTCTGCTGGTTGCCGCCGGAGAGCGAGGCCGCGGTGACGTCGATGCCCGGGGTGCGCACGTCGTACTCGCGCACGATCCGCTCGGTGTCCTTGCGGGCGGCCTTCGGGTCGAGGATGCCGCGCTTGGAGTTGGGCGCCTCGGTGACATGGCCGAGGATGCGGTTCTCCCAGAGCGGGGCCTCCAGGAGCAGGCCGTGGCGGTGCCGGTCCTCGGGGATGTAGCCGATGCCGCCCTCGCGGCGCTTGCGGACCGAGACCTTGGAGATGTCGGTGCCGTCGAGGGTGATGACGCCCGCGTCGGGGCTGTTCATGCCCATCAGGGCCTCGATGAGCTCGGTCTGGCCGTTGCCCTCGACGCCGGCGATGCCCAGGATCTCGCCCTTGTGGATGGTGAGCGAGACGTCGTCGAGCAGCTTGCGGCCCGCGACGGCCTCGTCGTGGACCTCGACCGCGGTGGCCGGGTCGGCGGGCGCGGCGGTGGTCAGCGGGGCGCTGGGGGCGGCCCCGGACTCGACCAGGGTCAGCCCCTGCACCTTGAGCATCGGGACGTCCGTCACCGTCGACTCGCGGGTCTCCGGCGAGGGCAGCTCGCTGCCGACCATCAGCTCGGCGAGCTGCTTGGTGGTGGCGGTCTTCGGGTCGGCGGTGCCGACCGTGGTGCCGCGGCGGATGACGGTGATGTCGTCGGCGACCTTCAGGACCTCGCCCAGCTTGTGCGAGATGAAGATGACGGTCAGGCCCTCGGACTTGAGCTCGCGCAGGTTGTCGAAGAGCGCGTCGACCTCCTGCGGCACGAGGACCGCGGTCGGCTCGTCGAGGATGAGGATCTTGGCGCCGCGGTAGAGGACCTTGAGGATCTCCACGCGCTGCCGGTCGGCGACACCGAGGTCCTCGACGAGGACGTCGGGGCGGACCCCGAGGCCGTACGCGTCGGAGATCTCCTGGATCTTCCGGCGGGCCTTGGCACCGATGCCGTAGAGCTTCTCGCCGCCGAGGACGACGTTCTCCAGGACCGTCAGGTTGTCGGCGAGCATGAAGTGCTGGTGCACCATGCCGATGCCGCGCGCGATGGCGTCGGCGGGGCTGGAGAACGAGACCTGCTCGCCGTCGACGGCGATGGTGCCCTCGTCCGGCTTCTGCATGCCGTAGAGGATCTTCATCAGGGTGGACTTGCCGGCACCGTTCTCGCCGATGAGGGCATGCACGGTGCCCTTGCGGACGGTGATGGCGATGTCCTTGTTGGCGACGACGCCGGGGAACCGCTTGGTGATGCCGTGAAGTTCTACGGCAGGGGGGCTGGACGCGTTGATGGCGCACTCTCCTTGGCCGGAAGGAGCGGGAGCGGAGGGGCAGGGCGGGGCGAAGTTATCGTGCCGGTGTGACATCTACACGCGTAGCGCTGCCGAAAATTGAAAACCCGTACGGGAATGGGCCCGGGGCCCGGTCCGGTGGGAAGTGCCACCGGGACCGGGCCCTCGGGCTCAGGTCGTGACCTGGTGCCGTTACGGCGTGGTCTTGACCGTGATCTTGCCGTCGACGATGTCCTTCTTCGCCTTGTCGACAGCGGCGATGAGGTCGGTCATCTTCTTGTAGGCGGGGTTGGAGTCGGCCAGGCCGACGCCGTCCGTGGCGAGGCCGTAGCGGATCTCACCGGACTGCGGCTTGCCGTCCTTGACCGACTTGATCAGGTTGAAGACGGAGTCCGAGACGTCCTTGGTGACCGAGGTGAGGATGCTGTCCTTGTACGCGGCCAGACCCTTCTGGTTGTACTGGTCGGAGTCGACGCCGATGGCCCACTTGCCGGCCTTCGAGGTGGCCTCGATCGCGCCGGAGCCGGCCAGACCGGCGGCCGCGTAGATCACGTCGGCGCCCTTGTCGAGCTGGCCCTGCGCGGCGGCCTTGCCGAGGTCGGGCTTGGCGAAGCCGTCGAAGTTCGGCGGCTGGGTCAGGTACTGGGTGAGCACCTGGGCCTTGGGGTTGGTGTCCTTGACGCCCTGGGTGAAGCCCGCCTCGAACTTCTTGATCAGCGGGACCTCGACACCGCCGATGAAGCCGACCTTGCCGGTCTTGGACGCCTTGGCGGCGGCGACGCCGGCCAGGTAGGAGCCCTGCTCCTCGTTGAAGACGAGGTTGGCGATGTTCGGGCCGGTCTTCGACGTGTCGTCGATGATGCCGAAGGTGGTCTTCGGGTAGGCCTTGGAGACCTTCTCGATCGCCGGGGCGTAGGCGAAGCCGACGCCGATGACCGGGTTGTTCCCGGCGCGGGCCAGAGCGGTCAGGCGCTGCACCTTGTCGGCGTCGCCCTCGCCCTCGGACGGCTCGGCCTCGGCGCCCTTGACGCCGAGCTCCTTCTCGGCCTTCTGCAGACCCGCGTAGGCGGCGTCGTTGAAGGACTGGTCGCCGCGGCCGCCGATGTCGTACGCGATGGCGGCCTTGGTGGCACCGGCGGTGGAGCTGGAGCTCGAACCGGAGTCCGTCGACGACTTGCCACAGGCGGTGGCGGACAGGGCGAGGGCCGCGGAGGCGATGCCTACCGTGGTGATCCTGGTGATCCGGCGCAAGAGGAGGGTCCCTTCGAGACTGACCGAAAGCGCCTCTTCCGGCGCTGGTTTCGCGGCGATCGTAACGCGCGTAGATGTCAGTTAAAGACCCGTTCATGAGTCGTTATCGGATCGACGCGAACCGGCCAACTCGCAACCCCCGGCATCCGGCCCGACACGGCCCGTCATACACGCTGGTACGGGCGTACGGGCCGGGCCCCGATTCGACACGCCGGGGGCTGAGCCGGACGGAGGAACGAGGATCAGCCACCCATTAAGTCGTACTTAAAGTCCGGTATTCAACGCTTCTGTGAGTCGAGCAGGGCCGCCGCCGTGAAGAGCTCCACGCCGACCGTGATGGCCCGCTCGTCCACGTCGAAGTCGCCGGCGTGCAGATCGCGCACGCGGGTGTCGCCGGGGACCCGGACGCCGAGCCGGGCCATGGCGCCGGGGACGTGCTCCAGGTACCAGGAGAAGTCCTCGCCGCCGAGGGACTGCTCGGTGTCCTCGACCGCGTACACCCCGCGCCGGGCGGTCATCGCGTCGCGGAGGAGCTCGGTGACGACCGGGTCGTTGACGACCGGGGGGACGCCCCGGACGTAGTCGACGGTCGACTTGGCACGGTGCAGGGTCGCGATCTCGTCGATCGCCGCGTGCACCAGGTCCGGGGCGTCCCGCCAGGACGGCAGGTCGAGGCAGCGGACGGTGCCGGAGAGCTCGGCGTGCTGCGGGATGACGTTGCAGGCGTGCCCGGCCTCGATCCGGCCCCAGGTCACCGAGAGGCCCGAGCGGGCGTCCACCCGGCGGGCGAGCACGGCGGGGACGTCCACGGCGACCCGGGCGGCGGCGGTGACCAGGTCGGTGGTCAGGTGCGGGCGGGCGGTGTGGCCGCCGGGGCCGTCGAGGGTGACCTCCAGGCGGTCGCACGCGGAGGTGATGGGCCCGGCGCGCAGCCCGATCCGGCCGGCGTCGACCCTGGGGTCGCAGTGCACGGCGATGATCCGGCCGACCCCGTCCAGGACGCCGCACTCGATGGTGTCGGCGGCGCCGCCGGGCAGCACCTCCTCGGCGGGCTGGAAGATCAGGCGCACGGGGGCCGGGAGGCGGCCCTGCCGGTCCAGCTCGGCGAGGACGAGCCCGGCGCCCAGGACGGCGGTGGTGTGCACGTCGTGGCCGCAGGCGTGGGCGCGGTCGGGCACGGTGGAGCGGTACGCCACGGACTTGGTGTCCGGGATGGGCAGCGCGTCGATGTCGGCGCGGATCGCCAGCATGGGCCGGTCCGGGTCCCAGGTGCCGATGTCGCAGATGAGACCGGTGCCGGTGGCCAGCACCTTCGGCGTCAGGCCGGCCGCCTCCAGGCGTTCCTTGAGCGCGGCGGTGGTGCGGAACTCCTGGTTGCCGAGCTCGGGATGCATGTGCAAGTCCCTGCGGAACGCGATCAGTTCGCCGCGCAGGGGGTCGGACAGCGTTCCGGGCAGCGTCGCGGACGCCTCGGGGGGGCCGGTCTCACGGGACTTCAACTGGTTCACCCTTTGAAGCGTAGGCCCCAAGTGAGATCAACTGCCCGTTGATCACGAAAAGTTCAGCCCGATAGGGGAAAGAAATCTGGTTCCGTGGGCATGACGGTCACCCTCTGTGGGTACGCTTACCCGAATTCGAGTCTTTCGGTGCGGGTCGCGGTGCCGGCGACGCCCGCCAGGAAGCCCTGCGCGCGCGGTGAGGCGTTCTCCCGCAGCCACTCGGGGGCGATCTCGCAGACGGCCACCTTCACGCCCGTGCCGGCCAGGGCCAGCGGCAGGGTGTGCACGACGGTGGACGGGAAGCTGACGACCGTACGTCCGATGGGGCCGCGGCGGGCGATCAGCTCCAGCGGAAGATCGGGGCGGACCACCTCCAGACCGGTCTCCACCGCTATCCGGTGCAGCTTCTCGGCGCTCTCGCGGCGGTGCGCGAAGTAGCGGGTGGCGCCGTGGGTGCGGGCGAGCACGGTGACGGCCCGCAGGTACTCGTCGGGGTCGACGACGCCGGTCTCCACGAGCGAGGTGCCGACCAGGTCGGCGCCCCGGGTCAGCCGGGGCGGGCCGAAGCGGGACCGGGTCCAGGCGAAGTCGTTGGCGAGCACGGTGGTGCCCGGCGGCGGTTCGACCGGCAGCGAGGTGAAGATCTCCACCGTACGGTGCCGGCCGGGGGCCAGCTTGCGGCGGGCCATCGAGGTCACCGGGGCGAGCACCAGTTCGCGCGGGCCCCGGCTGCCCCGCCGGTGCCAGCGCACCAGGCGTTCGCCGCGCGCCAGTTGGGCGGCGAACTCCATGGTGGCGGTGCCGTCGTCGACGACGGTGACCCGGCGGGGGCCGAAGAGGGTGAGCAGCAGCTGGACGTAGCGCGAGAAGGGGTCCCCGATGATCACCCGGTCCGCCGCGCGCAGCGGCCGGGCGAGCTCCCGGAGCGTCCGCACCACGGCCCCCCGGCCCTGCCGGGCGTCCTGCCACTTCACGGTGATGCCCTCGTCCCTGGCCAGCTGCGCCATGCGGCGCAGCTGGCCCCGGGACATGGGGTCGGTGGGCGAGAGAACGACGACGGTGAGGCCGGTGAGGCCGGTGGGGACGGGGTGGCCGGTGGGGCCTGTGGGACCCGTGGGGCCACCGGTCGCCGACGCGGGCACCGGCGTGCGGCGGGTCGGCTGGGGCGGGACCGCCTGGAGGCGGGGCGGGTCCTGGAGGGCGGCCGTGTGGGCCCACTCCAGGACGTTCAGAAGCTGGACCGGGCTCTCGACGAACGCCAGCTGCCCGGTCATGCGGCGACGAGCCCCTGGACCCGGCGGAGCTTCTTCATCGGGCCGAGCTCCGACTCGTACACCTTCTTGATCCCGTCGCCGAGGGCCGCCTCGATGGTGCGGATGTCGCGGACCAGGCGCTGGAGGCCCTGCGGCTCGACGGAGGCGGCCTGGTCGGAGCCCCACATGGCGCGGTCGAGGGTGATGTGGCGCTCGACGAAGGTGGCGCCCAGGGCGACGGCGGCGAGGGTGGTCTGGAGGCCCGTCTCGTGGCCGGAGTAGCCGATCGGGACGTTCGGGTACTCCTCCTGGAGCGTCTGGATGACGCGCAGGTTGAGCTCCTCGGCCTTGGCCGGGTACGTGGAGGTGGCGTGGCAGAGCAGGATGTTGTCGCTGCCCAGGACCTCGACGGCGTGCCGGATCTGCTTCGGGGTGGACATGCCGGTGGAGAGGATCACCGTGCGGCCGGTGGCGCGCAGTTCGCGCAGCAGCTCGTCGTCGGTGAGGGAGGCGGAGGCCACCTTGTGGGCGGGGACGTCGAACTTCTCCAGGAAGGCGACGGCCTCGGTGTCCCACGGGGAGGCGAACCAGTCGATGCCGCGCTTGGCGCAGTGCTCGTCGATCGCGCGGTACTCGTCCTCGCCGAACTCCACGCGGTGGCGGTAGTCGATGTAGGTCATCCGGCCCCAGGGGGTGTCCCGCTCGATGTCCCACTGGTCGCGCGGGGTGCAGATCTCGGGGGTGCGCTTCTGGAACTTGACGGCGTCGCAGCCGGCCTCGGCGGCGGCGTCGATGAGGGCGAAGGCGTTGTTCAGGTCGCCGTTGTGGTTGATGCCGATCTCGCCCGTGATGTAGACGGAGTGGCCCGGGCCTGCGGTCTTGCTGCCGAGGGTGCGGAGGCGGGTGCTCATGAGGGTTCCTTCGGGGAGTTCAGGAGATCGGGGATCGGCGTGCGGGGGTGTCGGGGGTGTGGAGCTCGGGTCCGAGGAGCCAGGCGGCGATCTCGCGGATCGCTCCGAAGCCGCCGGGGGTCTCGGTGACCGCGCGGGCGGCGGCCCGTACGGAGTCGTGGGCGCTGCCCACCGCGACGGGCCAGCCGACGAGGTGGAAGCAGGGCAGGTCGTTGACGTCGTTGCCGGCGTAGAGCACCCGCTGCGGGTCGACGCCCTGCTCGTCGCACCACTGCTTGAGGGCGAGGTCCTTGCGGTCCACGCCGTGCAGCACGGGGATGCGCAGCTTGCGGGCGCGGGCGGCTACGACGGGGTTCTGCTCGCTGGACAGGATCAGCAGCGGGAGGCCGGCCCGGCGCAGGGCGGCGATGCCGAGGCCGTCGCCGCGGTGGACGGAGACGAACTCGCGTCCGTCGGCGTCGATGTGGACCCGGTCGTCGGTCTGGGTGCCGTCGAAGTCGAGGACCACCGCGTCGACGTCGTCGAGGGTCGGCGCGGCCGTGGTGTCGAGGAGCGGCGCGAGGGCGCGGGCCCGGGCGAGGTCGTGCGGGTCGTCGATCTCCAGGACCCGGGCCGGGTCGGTGACGACGAGGGCGGTGCGGCCGAAGAAGCGGTGCCGGTGGGTGCGGAAGCCCTCGGCGGCCATGGCATAGACAGCGCCGGTCTCCAGGAATTCGGGCTCGCGGTCCTGGCGGCGGGGGCGGTGCGCCTTGTCGTGGTTGACGCCGGTGGCGGTCGCGTTGTCGCCGGACCCCTCCCGCCACAGGAAGCCGTGCGACGGGGCCGCGGTGAACGCCGTGTCGGCGGCGCCCGAGGTGATCCGCGCGGCCGTGCCGTCGACCTCGTCCGGGGTGAGGAAGGGGCTGGTGCACTGGACGAGGAGGACGACGTCGGGGCGGCGGCCGGTGGTGGCCTCGAAGGCGTCCATGGCGTGCAGGACGGCCGCCTCGCTGGTGGCGGTGTCGCCGGAGAGGGCGGCGGGGCGCTGGACGGCCTCCGCGCCGAAGGAGCGGGCGGTGTCGGCGATGCCCGGGTCGTCGGTGGAGACGACGACGTCGGTGACGCGGGGGGCGGCGAGGCAGGCCCGGACGGCGCGGGCGACCAGCGGCAGCCCGGCGACGGTGGCCAGGTTCTTGCCGGGGACGCCCTTGGAGCCGCCCCGGGCGGGGATCACGGCGAGGACGGTCGGCGTCGGCGGTGTCATCAGATCTCTCCCAGGCGGCGGATGACGGGGGCCACCCGCTGCACGCCGTGGCGGTAGGCGCCGCGCGCCGCCTCGCGGACGATCCGGCGCACCCCGCTCTCGCGGGGCTCGGGCGCGGTGAGGTCGAGCCGGTGGCGGGCGAGGACGGTGGGCAGGTAGCCGCCCGCCGTCTCGGGCGTGTAGTACGGGGCGAGCGGCGGCGGCGGGGGTCCTTCGAGCAGCGCGGCGACCCGCTCGCGGGCGGCGTCGAAGGCCTTCTCGTACGGGACTCCCCCGGTCCCGCCGACGGCCCCGACGCCCTGGCGGGCCAGCCACTCCTCGTCGGGGCGCGGGACGGTCCGCGCGTCGAGGCGGTCGAAGGAGGTGAGCAGGCCGGAGCCGATGAAGTGGTGGTTGCCGAGCGCCTCGCGCACGCCGAGGTCGGTGAGGACCGCGGTGGGGATCCGCCGGTGCAGGGCTTCGAGGGCGGCCGTCGAGGAGACGGTGACGAGCAGGTCGGTGCGGTCCAGGACCTCGCCCATGTGCCCGTACACGAGCCGGAAGTTGGGCGGCACGGGCAGGTCGCGCACCAGCTTCTGGTACGGGAACTCCTCCAGGTGCGTGGTGTGCTCGCCGGGCTTGGAGCGCAGCTTGAGCAGGACCTCGCGGTCCGGGTGCAGCCGGGCGTGCTCGACGAGGCGGCGCAGCACGTAGGCGCGCTCGTTCCGCGTGACGGGCACGGAGGGCTGGGCGGCGAAGACCAGGGTGTCGCGGCCGGGCTCCGGGGCGTGGGGGGCGCCGCCGAGGAAGGGCAGGGCGGCCTCGACGACAGCGTCCGCGTCGGCGCCGACGCCCTCGTAGACGGCGCGGAAACGCTCGGCGTCGTGGCGGGAGTTGGCGAGGACGACGTCGGCGCCGTGGCGCAGCAGCAGTCCGTCGGCCAGCTTCTCGTAGACCACGCCGACATAGCCGGTGACGATCACCGGGCGCCGGTCGAGGCCGAGTTCGGCCAGGCCCTGGAGCATGGCCCGGACGGTGCCGCCGACCAGGGCGAGGACGATCACGTCGTAGCCGCCGTCGCGTACCTCGCGCAGGAACTCGGCGCCCGTCACCTCGCGCGGGGGGACGTCCGACACGCCGGTCTCGGCGAGCTGCCGCGCGGTGGGGGTGGCCCGGCCGCGCAGGACGAAACCGGTGGGATCGGCGGGGCTCTCGGGGCTCGCGTTGGTGATGCGGCGGGCGGTGAGCACGCCCCATTTCCACCGGGTGTCGGAGTCGGCGAGTACGGCGACGCGCGCCGCTCGATCGGTACGTGATGGCACGTCGAGGACGCTAGGAGGGCCGGGGGATTCGCGGCCCAACTGGGCCACAACAAATGGTTAACAGCACCATGACGCATTGCGGGAAACGGACAGAAAGGGGTTCGGGTCCGGGGTGGTTAAGGGGCCCGCCGCTTTGTGTTCACCGGGCATCCCTCTCGCGGTCAGGACGAATGCCGGGGCGGCGCCTAGCGTCGGCCGGGTGGTCAAGCTCTCCGTCGTCGTGCCGTTCTTCAACGTGCAGACATACGCCCCCGACGCCCTCAGAAGCCTGCGCGCCAACGCCCGCGAGGACTTCGAGTTCCTGCTGGTCGACGACTGTTCGACCGACGGGACCACGGAGCTCCTGGAACGGGCCGCCGGCGAGATCCCGGGGGCGGTGCTGCTCCGGCACGCGCGCAACGAGGGTCTCGCCACCGCCCGGAACACCGGACTCGACGCGGCGCGCGGCGAGTACCTGGCCTTCCTGGACGGCGACGACTGGGTGGCGCCCGGCTGCTACGAGCGGCTGGTGGCCACCCTGGAGGGGCTCGGCTGCGACTTCCTGCGCACCGACCACGTCCGGGTGACCGGGCGCAGCCGGTCGGTGCGGCGGGTGCCGGTGGGGCGACGCGGGGAGGTGCTGCGGCCGCGCGACGCGATCCTGCCGGCGGACCGGACGACCTCGGTGGACTACCCGTACGCCTGGGCCGGGCTCTACCACCGGCGGCTGCTCGACCGGGGGCTGCTGCACTTCCCGGGCGGGCTGCGGACGGCCGAGGACCGGCCGTGGATCTGGCGGCTGCACCGGGAGGCGGAATCCTTCGCGGTCACCGGAGAGCTGGGAATCTTCTACCGGCGCGGGGTCGCCACCTCGCTCACCCAGATCGGCGACGAGCGGCAGCTCGATTTCATTCGCGCATTCGACCGGGTGATCGAAGAAACAATGTCCGATCCGGATGCCGACCGACTTCTTCCGAAGGCCGTCCGCACCTATTGCGCGGTGATTTCCCATCACATCGGGAACATGGCCAAATTCGAACCCGAAGTGGCGCGGAAATTGCGGGCGATGAGCGCGGGAGCGCTGCGGCGCCTCCCGCAGGACGTCCTCGGCGAGGCGCTCACCGCGATGGGCGACGACCGGGCGAGCACACTCCGCCGCCTGAAGCGCCGCAGGCCGGCACCCGCAGTCACCACCCCGACCGTTCAGGAAGCGGGCGCCGCATGAGCACCACCCAGATCTTCTGCGCCTCCACCCTCTACGGTGCCGCCACGCTCGCCGCCGCCCTGGACAGCGGCTGCTTCCGCCCCGCCGGCCGGCGCCTGCTGCTCGTCTCCACCAACGCGGCCGTCCCCGAGACCGCCACCCCGCTCGACCGGATGCCCGGCTTCGAGCGGCTGCGCGGCCGCTTCGACGACGTGCTGGACTGGAACGGGACGATCGAGCCGCTGCACCCCGGCGGCTGGACGCCCCGCGCCGACGACCTGCCGATGCTCCAGCGCCATCTGCGGCTGCTCTGGGGGCTCGGCACCGACCGCGTCGAACTCGTCCTGGAATCCCTCCAGGTGGCGCCCGCGCTCACCATCGCCCAGCTCTTCCCGGACGCCGCGATCGAGGTGTACGCGGACGGTCTGATGAGCTACGGGCCCACCCGTAACAAGATCGACCCGCTGGTCGGCGAGCGGGTCCGCCGGCTGCTCCACCTCGACCTGGTGCCCGGCCTCGCGCCGCTGCTGCTCGCCGAGTTCGGCGCCGTCGCCGAGACCGTGCCGACCGAGGCGTTCACCAAGGTCGTCGAGGAGCTGGCCGGGCCCGCCGCCCCGCAGGAGGGCCCCGCGCTGCTGCTCGGCCAGTACCTCGCGGCGCTCTCCCTCCTCACCCCCGAGGAGGAGGGCGAGCTGCATCTGCGGATGGTGCGCGGCGCCGTCGCGCGCGGCCACCGGCGGCTCGTCTTCAAGCCGCACCCGACCGCGCCCGACGCCTGGTCGCGGGCGCTTGTCCGGGAGGCGGAGGCGCTCGGCGCCGAACTGACCGTCCTGGACACCCCGGTGCTCGCCGAGGTGCTGTACCGGGAGCTGCGGCCCGCGCTGGTGGTGGGCTGCTTCTCCACGGCGCTGCTCACCGCGAGCGCCTTCTACGGGATCGCCACCGCCCGCGTCGGCACCCGGCCCCTGCTGGCCCGGCTCTCCCCGTACCAGAACAGCAACCGGATCCCGCTGGCACTGGTGGACACCCTCGTCCCGGCCCTGGAGGACGGCGAGGAGACCGCCCCGCCGAGCACGGAGGAGCTCGCGGGTCTGGTCGCCGCCGTGGGCTTCGCGATGCAGCCGAAGGTACGGGCGGACCTGCGGGAGGCGGCGGTGCGGCACCTGTCCGGACCGCTCGCGGCCAGGACCCGGCACCACTTCACCCGCCGCCGCCTCACCTCACTGGGCCTGCCGGGCGGCCTCCCGGTCCCCCGTGACCCGCGGATCCGCCGGCTCGCCCGGCGCGCCCTCAAGCTGAAGAGGGCGCTGGCCCGCTGACGGGCGCTGGGGCGCTCCCGGGCGCTACGCCCGGGTGACCGGCTCCTGGAACTCGGTCACCCACTTCGCCTTGTCCTCCGGGCACTCCAGGTACAGCTCGCGGGCGTAGCCGGTGGAGGTGTAGCCGTTGGCGTCGATCCAGGTGGCCAGGGTCTGCACGGTCGGCAGCAGGGTCTCCATCGGGCCCCGGTGCACGACCGTCGCCGCCTCCTCGATGCCGGGCAGCACCAGCACCTCCACGCCCTCGACGGCGGTGCCCTCGGGCACCGTCATCGCGGCGTGCACGACGACCGAGCCGTCACCGCGCCCGGCGTCCTCGTAGTAGGCGATGCCCGGGCCGAACCCGGTGAGCCCGGCCCCCTCAAGGCGGCCGCACAGCTCCTCGTACAGCGGGCCGATGACCGGCGTGATGTGCTCGGGCTCGAAACTGGCGGCGACCGCGCTCAGCTCCGCGATCCGCACGGCCGGGACCTTCTTGACGACGACGTCCTGCGTGGACATGTGTCCCTCGCTCTCGATGGCTCGGAGCCGCGCACCGACCTGACCGAGCCGGGCCCGCGCCTGCTCCAGGGCCGCTTCCAGCTCGGCCTGGCGCAGCCTCAGCATCCCGCGCAGCTCCTCCGCGCCCACCTGCTCGTCGAGGATCGCCTGCACCTGTTCGAGGGTGAAGCCGAGATCCTTGAGCGCGATGACACGGTTGAGCCGGGCGAGCTGCCCCGCCTCGTAGAAGCGGTAGCCGCTGTGCGGGTCGACCCGGGCCGGGCGCAGCAGTCCGATGGCGTCGTAGTGACGCAGCATCCGGACCGACACGCGCCCGTGCCGGGCGAAGTCTCCGATGATGAACATGACGCCCCTTACGCAACGGCCTCACACGGTGTCAGGGTCAAGCGGGGTCAGGCCCCGGCCGTCGACAGCTTCACCGCGAAGCCGAGGAAGAGCGCGCCGGCGGCCGTCGTGGCGCCCGCGGAGAGGCGCTTGCGGCGGCGGAAGGCGGCGGCGAGGCGGGTGCCGCCGAATATCAGGGTGGTCAGGTAGAGGAAGCTGCCGATCTGGAGCAGCGTGCCGAGGACCAGGAAGGAGAGCGCCGGGTAGGCGTAGGACGGGTCCACGAACTGCACGAAGAAGGAGATCAGGAAGAGGATCGCCTTCGGGTTGAGCAGACTGATGATCAGGGCCCGCCGGTACGGCCGCTCGACCGTCTCCGGCTGGCCGGTGGCGGCCTCCTCGGCGGCCGGCTGCTCGTCGCGGGCGCGCCACATCGCCCAGGCCGAGCGGAGCATCCCGATGGCCATCCAGGTCAGATAGCCGGCGCCCGCGTACTTCACGATCATGAAGAGCAGCGGTGTGGTCTGGAGGAGCGAGGCCGCGCCGAGGGCGGCGAGCGTCATGAGGACCGTGTCGCCGGTGAAGACACCGGCGGCGGCCTTGTAGCCGGTCCGGGTGCCCTTGCGGGCGGCGACGGACAGCACGTACAGCGAGTTCGGCCCCGGCAGGAGAATGATGAGGACGAGCCCGGCGAGATAGGTCGGCAGATCGGTGACACCCAGCATGCAGCGGAGTGTCGCACACGGGTACGACACTCCGCTGTGACCTGGGCCCCCTACGCGTCACTAGAAGGCGTCGGTCGGCACGTAGGTGCCCCACACCGCGCGCAGCGCGTCGCAGACCTCGCCGACCGTGGCCCGCACCTTGAGGGCCGTCCGCATCGGATAGAGGACGTTGTCCGTGCCCTCGGCGGCCTTCCGCAGCTCGGCCAGGGCCGCGTCCACGGCCGCCTGGTCGCGCTCGGCGCGGAGCCGGGCGAGCCGGTCCGCCTGCTGGGCCTCGATCACCGGGTCGACCCGCAGCGGCTCGTACGGCTCCTCGACGTCGACGGTGTAGCGGTTGACGCCGACGACGACCCGCTCGCCGCTGTCGGTCTCCTGGGCGATCCGGTACGCGGAACGCTCGATCTCGCCCTTCTGGAAGCCGCGCTCGATCGCCTCGACCGCGCCGCCCAGCTCCTCCACCTTCGCCATCAGCTCCAGGGCTGCCGCCTCGACCTCGTCCGTCATCCGCTCGACGACGTACGAGCCGGCGAAGGGGTCGACGGTGGCGGTCACATCGGTCTCGTACGCGAGGACCTGCTGGGTACGCAGCGCGAGGCGGGCCGACTTGTCGGTGGGCAGCGCGATGGCCTCGTCGAAGGAGTTGGTGTGCAGGGACTGGGTGCCGCCGAGGACGGCGGCCAGGCCCTGGACGGCGACCCGGACCAGGTTGACCTCGGGCTGCTGGGCGGTGAGCTGCACGCCGGCGGTCTGGGTGTGGAAGCGGAGCATCAGCGACTTGGGGTTCTTCGCGCCGAACTCCTCCCTCATCACCCGCGCCCAGATCCGGCGGGCGGCGCGGAACTTGGCGACCTCCTCCAGGATCGTCGTACGGGCGACGAAGAAGAAGGAGAGCCGGGGCGCGAAGTCGTCCACGTCCATGCCGGCGGCGACGGCCGTGCGGACGTACTCGATGCCGTCGGCGAGCGTGAACGCGATCTCCTGCACGGGCGAGGCACCGGCCTCGGCCATGTGGTAGCCGGAGATCGAGATGGTGTTCCACTTCGGGATCTCGGCCCTGCAGTACTGGAAGACGTCCGCGATCAGCCGCAGCGAGGGCTTGGGCGGGAAGATGTACGTGCCGCGGGCGATGTACTCCTTGAGCACGTCGTTCTGGATGGTGCCGGTCAGCCGGTCGGCCGGGACGCCCTGTTCCTCGCCGACGAGCTGGTAGAGGACGAGCAGCAGCGCGGCGGGGGCGTTGATGGTCATCGACGTGGAGACCTGGTCCAGCGGGATGCCGTCGAAGAGGACCCGCATGTCGTCGATCGAGTCGATGGCGACGCCGACCTTGCCGACCTCGCCGTGCGCGAGGGGCGCGTCGGAGTCGTGGCCCATCTGGGTGGGCAGGTCGAAGGCGACGGACAGGCCCATGGTGCCGTTGGCGATGAGCTGCTTGTAGCGGGCGTTGGACTCGACGGCGGTGCCGAAACCGGCGTACTGGCGCATGGTCCAGGGCCGCCCGGTGTACATCGAGGGGTACACACCGCGGGTGAAGGGGTAGGCGCCCGGCTCGCCCAGCTTCTCGGCGGGGTCCCATCCGTCCAGGGCGTCCGGCCCGTAGACCGGCTCGATGGGCAGCCCCGACTCCGACTCGCGCGCCATGTGTTGTGCCTCCCGATCAGCCTGCTACTCAGCGGTACGGTCCCGTCGCGACGGACTGTAGCCCCGGCCGTACGGCAGGGAGGAGAGCAGCCCGCTGGGACCTTCCTCACAGCATGCCCGTCTCGATTCGGTCACGTGCGCAACCGCGCTCGGCTGGGAATCATCCCTTGTGTACACACGACATTCGGGGGACAGAGATGAAGCGATCGTCCGTCATACGCAGAGTGGTCCTGGCAGCGGCGGGCATCGCGCTCGTCGCGGGGTGCGGGCCCGCGGGCGCGGGTTCCGGCGGTACGGGCGGGGGCGGGGGCACGACGACGGCGCCGCCCGCCGCGACCACGACCGCTCCCCCGGCGAGCTCGACGAGCTCCTCGAGCCCGTCGACCCCGTCCTCGGACGACAAGCCTTCGTCGCCCTCCGCCGGCACCTCGGCCCCCGCCCCCAAGGCCCTGATGGGCGACGGCGACGAGACCGAGCAGGTGCGCGAGCTCCAGGCGCGGCTGCGGCAGCTCGGCTACTTCGACCGGGCGCCCACCGGCTTCTACGGGACGATGACCGCGGGCGCGGTGAAGTCCTTCCAGAAGAAGCGGGAGCTGCCGCCGACCGGCTCGGTCGACGAGGCGACCTGGCAGAAGCTGGTCGCCCTGACGCACCGGCCGACCGCCGACGAGCTGAAGCCGTCCACCACCAACAAGCTGGACGCCCCGGACCCGCGCTGCATGACCGGGCGGGTGATGTGCATCAGCAAGGAGAGCAGGACGCTCGCCTGGATGATCGACGGCAAGGTCGTCTCGTCGATGGACGTGCGCTTCGGCTCGGAGAACACCCCCACCCGCGAGGGCCTGTTCACGGTCGAGTGGAAGGCGCGGGAGTGGACGTCGACGATCTACCACACGCCCATGCCGTACGCGATGTTCTTCAGCCGCGGCCAGGCGGTGCACTACTCGGCGGACTTCGCGGCGCGCGGCTACGCGGGAGCCTCGCACGGCTGCGTCAACGTACGGGACAAGGCGAAGCTGTCGCGGCTGTTCGACCAGGTGAAGGTGGGCGACAAGGTCGTCGTGCACTGGTGACCTGAGGGGCCCGGGGGCCCGTGGGGCCCGTGGGAAGAAGGGGCGCGGGTGGGACCGGGGGAACGTGTCCCACCCGCGCCGGTGCGCTGAGCCGAAGGTACGGGGGGAACCCCGGCTCGTTGCGCTCGCCGATGACCAGTCGGCTCACTCAGTACTGCGCCGGCGGATCGAAAAGTGTCACACCTAGCGGCGCGGGGGGTGCCGGTCGGGCTTCTCCTCGCCCTGCTCGTCGCCCGTCGCGGGCTTCGTGCCGGGCTTCGACTCCGGTTTCCCGGAGCCGCCGGAGCCGCCGGGGTGGTGCTTCTCGCCGCCTCGGTCACCGTTGTCGTCACCGTCCGAGCCGCCGCTCGTGTCGCCGGTGGCGGGGGTGCCGGAGAGGACGCGGGTGCAGTAGCGCTTGACGGTCTCGCCGTTCCGGAGCGCGCTCTGGAGCCGCTGCCTGCCACTGTCGGCCAGCCTGCCCTCCTGGAACTCGCGGCAGGCCTTCAGTGTCTTGCTGCGCTCGGCGTCCTCGTCCCCGCCCTTGCCCGCGGTGGTCCGGCTCGGCGACGGGGTGGCGCTGCCGTGGCCGGATCCGGCCGTGGCGGTCGCCGGGGAGCCGGTGGCGCCGGGAGTGGCGGAGTGCTCGTCGTCCAGGGGCACGGACGGGACCGCCGGGCCCGTGCCGCCGGTCGGCGAGCCGGGGACGGCGGATCCGGTGGTGGCGGAGCCTTCGGGGGGCTCGACCGCGCTGACGGAGCGGGCGGGCTTCGGCTCCCCGGTCAGCGGCAGCACGCCCGTACCGGCGGCGACGGCGACCCCGCCGACGGTGACGGCCGCGAGCGCGGCGGCCAGGCCGTAGCGCAGGGAGCGGCCCCAGCGGGGGCCGGAGGGCGCCCGCGCGATCTGTACGGTGCCGAGTTCGGGCGCGGCGCCGGGCACCGCGTACCGGGTCGCGGCGGCTTCGGCGGCGCGCTCGGCGGAGGCCTCGCGGAAGGCGGCCAGGGCGGCGGCCTCGCCGGGGAGTTCACCGTCCGGGCCGAGGACGGCGACGGGGGTACGGGCCGCGCCGAGGGTCCGGGCGAGGAGTTCGGCCTGCGCACGGGCCGTGTCGTCGAGGTCGGCGGGGTCGCGGGCGGGTTCGACCGGCTCGCCGCGCAGCAGCCGCTCCGCGGCCTCCTGGTCGAGCCACTGGTACCGCTCGTCGGCCATCACATGTCCTTCTGCGTCCGCGCGGGCGTTTGCGTCACACCGCCGGGGGCGGTGGCCCCCGGGCGGCGGCCGCGCTGCGGAGGGACGCCGTCCAGGGGGGCGGCGGGATCGGCCTCGGGGTCCTCGGGGCCCGCGGCGCCTGCCGCGCCGAGGAGTTCGGCCAGTTTCTTGAGGCCGCGGTGGGCGGCGGTGCGGACGGCGCCGGGGCGTTTGCCGAGGGTGTCGGCGGCGCTCTTGGCGTCCAGGCCGACGACGACCCGCAGGACGACGGCCTCGGCCTGGTCCTGCGGAAGCTGGGAGATGAGGTGCATGGTGCGGCCGGTGGCCAGGGCTTCCAGTGCCTCGCCGGCGGTGTCGGACTCGGCGGGCTTGTCGGTGAGTTCGGTCTCGTCGCCGCCGATCGCGGGACGGCGGCCGCGCATCCGGATGTGGTCGAGCGCGCGGTTGCGGGCGATGCGGGCGGCCCAGCCGCGGAAGCGGTCGGCGTCGCCGGAGAAGCGGTCGAGGTCGCGGGCTATCTGGAGCCAGCTCTCCGAGGCGACGTCCTCGGCGTCGGCCTCGCCGACCAGCGTGCGTATGTATCCGAGGAGCCGGGGCTGCACCGCGCGGTAGACGGTGCGGAAGGCGTCCTCGTCGCCGTTCTGCGCGGCGAGCACTGCGGCGGTCAGCTCCGCGTCGTCCCCCAGCACTCCCCACACCTGTTCGTCGTCGCGCCATCGCGGCTGGTCGTCACCGCCACGCCGCCCGCGGCGCAGCAGAAACGCTACGTCCTTTTCGGGCGCCGCGTCCACGCGGGTCCGCTCTTTGTACAACCTGCAACTTCTGCCGGGGACGGTGGGGTGTGACAGAAATCGCGGGCATGGCGCTGTTAGGAGTACGGGGCCGTGCTGCGGCTCCGCGGACGACGACCGGGGCCTCTCCTGTGGGGGGTGGCGGCCCCGGTCGTCTTCCTTTTCGGGCGCCTCTCACCGGGCGCCCTTTTCTTTTGACCGTCGACCTTTTGACCGTCGACTGTCAACCTCCCGTTGACACCCCGGGACTGTCAACCTAGGGTTGCACTCATGACGAATCCACTCGGCGTGAACAACCCCGTGCGTCTCGACGACCTGATCGAAGCGATCAAGAAGTCCCACCCGGACGCCCTCGACCAGCTCTCCGGCGCGGTCATCGCGGCGGACCACCTCGGCGAGGTCGCCGACCACCTCATCGGGCACTTCGTGGACCAGGCCCGGCGCGCGGGCGCCTCCTGGACCGACATCGGCAAGAGCATGGGCGTCACCCGGCAGGCCGCCCAGAAGCGCTTCGTCCCCAAGGACGACAAGGACGGCGACGCGGCGAAGCTGGACCCGAACGCCGGGTTCAGCCGCTTCACCCCCCGGGCCCGGAACGTCGTCGTGGGCGCCCAGAACGAGGCCCACCAGGCCCACAACGACCGGATCACCCCCGCCCACCTGGCGCTCGGCCTGCTCACCGAGCCCGAGGGCATCGCCGCCGTCTGGATCACCCGGCACGGCGTCACCCCGGAGGCGCTCCGCGCGGCGCTGACCCCGGCACTGCCCCCGGCGGCGGAGGAGCGGCCCGCGCTCGTCCCGTTCGACGCGGACGCCAAGAAGGTCCTGGAGCTCACCTTCCGGGAGGCCCTGCGGCTCGGCCACAGCTACGTCGGCACCGAGCACATCCTGCTGGCGCTCCTGGAGTTCGAGGACGGCAAGGGCGCGCTCGCCGGCCTCGGCCTCGACAAGGCGGTCGCCGAACAGGAGATCGCCGAGGCCGTCGCGTCGCTGAAGATCGAGGAGCCGGAGGCCTGACGCACCGAGGGCGGCCGGGCCCCGCGCGGCTCCGTCAGGCGGTACGCGCCCGGCGCGAGACGACCGCCCGCAGCACCCGGCCGCCCTCGGTCGACAGCTCCCGCGCCCGGCGCAGCCCCGTCGGGCCGTGGGCGGCGGCCTCCAGTACGGCCTGCTGACGCCGGAGTTCACCCGCGTGGAGCGGGCCGTCCTCGTTGGCGTCGTACCGGCCGTGCACGGTCAGCGCGATCGCGGAACAGCGCGCGGCCCACTCCCGCAGCGGGCCCTCGGCCCACTCGGCGGGAAGGCCGTCGAGCATCGCGCGCACCAGGGTGACGACCCCGTCGGCGCCGTCGCCCGCACCCTCCAGCGCGGCCCGGGCCTTGCCCACGGCCTCGCCCCACGCCCCGCCGTCGCCGCGCGCGACCGCGGCCCACACGGGCCGCAGCACCTCGGCGCCCTCGGGCGCGAGCAGCGGCAGACACCGGTCGAGACAGGCGAGTCCGGCGGCGGCCAGGCTCCGTTCGTCGGCCCGGTCGATCAGTTCCAGCAGCCCCGTGCTCGTCGCCGACGTCATGGACGCCTCCTCGCCACCCGATGCGGACGCAGTACTTCCACTACTGCGCCGTGCGGCGAATTTCCGTCACTGCGCGGCCGGAATCATGCCAGTCGCCTTCTGGTGCTGCATAGAGGTGAGACGGCGGACGAGCAGGATCGCGAGGACGGCGGCGACGACGTCGGTGAGGTCGCCCGTGAGGATCCAGCCCGTGGCGGCGACGAGCGTGTCGACGTCGTGGGCGTCGTCGAAGGAACGGCCGCCGACCTCGGACACGATCTGCGAGACGAGGAAGAACAGCCACCAGAAGTTGATCAGGACCAGCTCGCCCTTGCGGTCGGCCCCGTAGGGCTCCGGGCGGCTCGCCCGCCAGATGTCCACGACGACGGTCCTCGGGAACCAGAGCGCGACGATCGGGACGACCCAGCCCGCGATCATCCAGCCCTTCGCCCGGCGCTGGAGGTCCGGCGCCCAGACGTCGGCGTTCCCCCGGACCCGGAAGAGCCAGACGATGAAGACGACCGCGGTCGCGATCAGCAGCATGCCCTGCGCCGTCCAGGCCAGGAGCGCGCTCAGGGTGCCCTCGTACCCCTCCGGGTCGGGGTGGTCCGCGAGCGGGCCGGTGAGGTCGGAGCGCATGGCGGCGGTGGCGGCGAGGCTGGCGAGGTCGGCGACGGCAGTCGCGGCGAGCAGGCACACGACGGCTATGGACAGGCCGTTGGGATTGCGGAGCATGGTGAAGGCGGATCCCCCAGGGACGTGCGGCGCCTCTCCCCGAGGCGCCGGCGCGGCCGGGCGGCCGCGGGAGAGGACCGTACGTGACCCGGAAGGGCGGCGTCCACGGGGAAAGGGCCCGGGCGGAGCCGGGGCGTCAGCGCACCTGGGACGCCAGGGTCTTGAAGCGGTCCCAGGTCAGGGACGGCTTCCTGGCGTCCCACAGCTTCTGGGAGGTCGCCGTCAGGGGCATCCGGATGCCGTCGGCCACCTGCGCCTGGGTCTGGGCGCCCGCGAGGTCGCACCAGACCGCGAAGCTGCCACCGAGGATCTGCGGGTCGTAGCGGGAGGCCACGGGGGCGGTGCCGCGCAGGACGAGGGGGGTCCATTGCTCGTAGATGCGGCGGCCGGTGGGGTACGTGAAGTCGTTGGGCTGGCCGAGCACGTAATAGAGGTACTCGTCGTTGTAGTTGATCACCTTGCGGCCCGCGCTCAGGTACGGGACGGGCGGACGGGCGCCGATCTCCTTGCCGGTCCAGTAGGCGACCTGGAGGTCCTTGTCGGCGGTGGCCACCCCGCCCGGGAAGAAGCCGTCGTTCCAGGCGCGCAGGGCCTTGCCGGTCGGCCGCACCACCGCCGCGCGGTCGTTCAGCCAGCCGGTGGCGAGGTCCTGGACCCGGCCGGAGGCGCCGTACCGGGCGGTCGCGGCGCGGGCGAGCTGGGGGTAGGTCGCCTCGGGGTTCTTCGACATCAGGGCCACGTATTCGTCGCCGCCCAGATGCCAGTAGGCACCGGGGAAGAGGCCGATGTACTCGCGCAGCAGCTCGTCGACGATCTTCGCGGAGGCCGGCTTCGAGATGTCGACGGCGCCGCGCGGCTTGCGGCCGGTGGCGCTGACGAGCTGGAGCTCCGGGTGGGCGTCGATGACGGCGCCGAGGTGTCCGGGCGAGTCGATCTCGGGGACGACGGTGATGTGCAGGCTCGCCGCGAGCGCCACGATCCGCCGGACCTCGGCCTTGCTCAGGTGCTGGGCGGAGACGATCTCCGGGTGGCTGTCGGAGGCGATGCGGAAGCCCTGGTCGTCGGAGAAGTGCAGCCCGAGCTGGTTCAGCTTGAGGTCGGCCATCTCGCGGACCCGGGCCTCGATCCAGCCGGCGGTGAAGTACTTGCGGGCGATGTCGACCATGAGACCGCGCTGGGGCTTCGCCGGGGCGTCGGCGATCACGCCCTCGGGTATCGCCCCGGTGGACCTGACGGACTGCTTGAGGGTGCGGGTGCCGTAGAAGACGCCGGCCTGGTCGGGCCCGGTGATCCGGACCCCGCCGCCCTGGACGGCGAGGGTGTACGACTCGGCGGCGCCCTGCCCGCCGAGAGCGAGGGAGACGTCGCCGGGGCGGGCGGCCGCGGTGCCCCGGTACGGGACGCGCAGCTCGCCCGCGATCAGCCGGGCCTCGTCGGCGAGGGCGGCCTCGTCCTTCGCGGCGACGACGACCCCGGTGTCGGGTCCCGGCTTCCAGCCGGGGCCGCGGGCCGCCGTGTGGGAGCGGACGGCCGGGATGGTGAGCGGGGCCGTGGAGAGCGGATACGTCTTCGTGGGCGTCGGACTCGGCGGCGCGGGCGGCGGGGCCGAGGCCGTGGTGGGGCCGGTCGGGGCGGTGGCCGTGGTGGCCGTGCCCGTGCCGGAGGCGGCGGGCGGGCCGCCGCCGGAGCCGTTCGAACAGGCCGTCACGGTGGCCAGCGCCACCGCGGCCGCCATCAGTGCGGGGCCCCGGAGGGGCCCCCGTATGGAGTACCGCATCACTCGGAATCCTCCCTCACCTCGCGATTCATGGCATCCCGGGCCTTCTGTCGCCGCTCGGCCCGAAACCACTCGTCCAGGTGAAATTCGCGCATCCGTCGGACACTTCCCCCGTACCGCCGATAGCGTGGCGTCACATCCACCCCACGGCTTTCGCTCCCGGAGTCACCGCTGACCAGCACCAGCGACACTCACGCACCCTCCCGGACCCTGGACCCACCCGCCATACCTGCCCAGGCGGCACGTCACTGGCACCCCGGCGGCCTGTCCGGCTTCAACGAGGCGCCGCACGCCCTCGCCGAGGCCCTGCTGCTGCGCTGCTGCGGCAGCCGGCACTGGGCCGAACGGGTGGCCGCGCACCGCCCGTACCCGACCCTCGACGCGCTGCTCGCCGCCGCCGACGAGGCCGGTTACGACCTGTCGGGGCCGGATCTGGACGAGGCCCTGTCGCACGAGACGGCGGCGCTGCCGCACCCGGACGCCCCGCCGGCCGCGCGGACGGCGCTGCGGGCCGCGCACGCCGCGTACGAGAGCGGCTTCGGGCACGCGTTCGTGATCAGCCTGGACGGGGTCCCGGCGGGCGAGCGGCTCGACCGGGTCCTCGCCGGGATCCGGTCACGTCTCGGCAACGAAAGGGAGGAGGAGCGGGTGGTCGCCGCCGAGGAGCTGCGCCGTCTCGCCCGTACCCGGCTCACCCGTTCGGTCGCAGGCGGGTGAGTTCGTCCGAGATGCCCGGAAGGTTGCTCCGCAAGCGCCCTAAATGCGGCGATTCGGACTCCGCTGATAGTCCGTCCGTGCCTGTTTGATCACACCTATGGACCCCGCGCGAGCGAACCGACAAGTCGTCGCTACGATGACCGGGGCCGGTGGACCGTACCCGGCCGGGCCAGACCGACAGAGAAGCCGGCCGGCCCCGATCCCCGCTCCCGGAGGGTTTTTCCGTGCCGGCTGGAACGCTGTACCGCGGCCGGGAAGGAATGTGGTCCTGGGTGGCTCATCGAGTCACCGGCGTCCTCATCTTCTTCTTCCTGTTCGTACACGTCCTTGACACCGCTCTCGTCCGCGTCTCCCCCGAGGCGTACGACGATGTCGTGGCGACGTACAAGACGCCGATCGTCGCACTCCTCGAGTACGGCCTCGTCGCCGCCATCCTCTTCCACGCGCTGAACGGTCTCCGTGTCATCGCCGTGGACTTCTGGTCCAAGGGCCCGCGCTACCAGAAGCAGATGCTCTGGACCGTCGTGGGCATCTGGGTCGTGCTGATGGCGGGCTCGCTGTACCCCGTCCTCGGCCACGCCGCACGTGAACTGTTCGGGAGCTGACTTCAGACATGTCTGCTGACACCACTTCCGCCATCGGTCCCGTCGAGGGCGCTGCCTACGACGTGGACAACCCGGCCCCGTACATCGAGGCCCCCCGCAAGCGCACGGGCAAGACCCCGCGGGCGACCCGGGGCAACTTCGAGATGGCCGCGTGGCTCTTCATGCGCCTCTCGGGTGTCGTCCTCGTCGTCCTGGTCCTCGGCCACCTGCTGATCCAGCTCTTCCTGGACGGCGGCGTCTCCAAGATCGGCTTCGCCTTCGTGGCCGGCCGCTGGGCGTCCCCGTTCTGGCAGGTCTGGGACCTGCTGATGCTGTGGCTCGCGATGCTGCACGGTGCCAACGGCCTCCGCACGGTCATCAACGACTACGCGGAGCGCGCCAACACGCGCCTGTGGCTCAAGGGCCTGCTGTACACCGCCACGGTGTTCACCATCCTTCTGGGCACGCTGGTGATCTTCACCTTCGACCCGAACATCCGCTAGGCACGGGGCTGAGGTAACCACGTCATGAAGTTCCACAAGTACGACACCGTCATCGTCGGCGCCGGCGGCGCCGGCATGCGCGCGGCCATCGAGTCGACGAAGCGCAGCCGCACCGCCGTGCTGACGAAGCTCTACCCCACCCGCTCCCACACGGGCGCCGCGCAGGGCGGCATGGCCGCCGCGCTGGCCAACGTGGAGGAGGACAACTGGGAGTGGCACACCTTCGACACGGTCAAGGGCGGTGACTACCTGGTCGACCAGGACGCCGCCGAGATCCTGGCGAAGGAGGCCATCGACGCCGTCCTCGACCTGGAGAAGATGGGCCTGCCGTTCAACCGGACGCCCAACGGGACGATCGACCAGCGCCGCTTCGGTGGTCACTCCCGTAACCACGGCGAGGCCCCGGTCCGCCGGTCCTGCTACGCCGCGGACCGCACCGGCCACATGATCCTCCAGACGCTGTACCAGAACTGCGTCAAGGAGGGCGTGGAGTTCTTCAACGAGTTCTACGTCCTGGACCAGCTGATCACCGAGGTCGACGGCGTCAAGAAGTCCGCCGGTGTGGTCGCCTACGAGCTGGCCACCGGCGAGATCCACGTCTTCCAGGCGAAGGCCGTGATCTACGCGTCCGGCGGCACCGGCAAGTTCTTCAAGGTGACGTCCAACGCCCACACCCTGACCGGTGACGGCCAGGCCGCGTGCTACCGCCGCGGGCTGCCGCTGGAGGACATGGAGTTCTTCCAGTTCCACCCGACGGGCATCTGGCGCATGGGCATCCTGCTCACGGAGGGCGCCCGCGGTGAGGGCGGCATCCTGCGCAACAAGGACGGCGAGCGCTTCATGGAGAAGTACGCGCCGGTCATGAAGGACCTCGCGTCCCGTGACGTCGTCTCCCGCTCCATCTACACGGAGATCCGCGAGGGCCGCGGCTGCGGTCCCGAGGGCGACCACGTCTACCTGGACCTGACGCACCTCCCGCCGGAGCAGCTGGACGCCAAGCTGCCCGACATCACGGAGTTCGCGCGCACCTACCTCGGCATCGAGCCCTACACGGACCCGATCCCGATCCAGCCCACCGCGCACTACGCCATGGGCGGCATCCCGACCAACGTCGAGGGTGAGGTCCTGTCGGACAACACCACCGTCGTCCCGGGTCTGTACGCGGCCGGCGAGGTCGCCTGCGTGTCGGTGCACGGCGCCAACCGCCTCGGCACCAACTCGCTCCTCGACATCAACGTCTTCGGCAAGCGCTCCGGCATCGCCGCCGCCGAGTACTCCGCCAAGCACGACTACGTCGAGCTGCCGGAGAACCCCGAGGCGCTCGTCGTCGAGACGATCGAGAAGCTGCGCAACTCCACGGGTCACGAGCGGGTCGCCGACATCCGTCGTGAGCTCCAGGAGACGATGGACGCCAACGTGATGGTGTTCCGCACGGAGCAGACCATCAAGACGGCCGTCGAGAAGATCGCCGAGCTGCGCGAGCGGTACAAGAACGTGTCCATCCAGGACAAGGGCAAGCGCTTCAACACCGACCTGCTGGAGGCCATCGAGCTGGGCAACCTGCTCGAACTGGCCGAGGTCATGGCCGTCTCGGCCCTGGCGCGCAAGGAGTCCCGCGGCGGTCACTACCGCGAGGACTACCCGAACCGCGACGACGTCAACTTCATGCGCCACACCATGGCGTACCGCGAGGTCGGCGAGGACGGCGCCGAGACCGTCCGTCTCGACTACAAGCCGGTCGTGACGACCCGCTACCAGCCGATGGAGCGTAAGTACTGATGGCTACTCCCGTACTGGACAAGGTCGAGGCGGAGTCCGCCGCCTCCCCGTACATCACGATCACCGTCCGGATCCGCCGCTTCAACCCCGAGATCTCGGACGCGGCGGTCTGGGAGGACTTCCAGACCGAGATCGACCCGAAGGAGCGTGTGCTCGACGCCCTTCACAAGATCAAGTGGGATCTGGACGGCACGCTGACCTTCCGCCGCTCGTGCGCGCACGGCATCTGCGGTTCGGACGCGATGCGGATCAACGGCAAGAACAGGCTCGCCTGCAAGACGCTGATCAAGGACCTGAACCCCGAGAAGCCGATCACGGTCGAGGCCATCAAGGGCCTCACGGTGATGAAGGACCTCGTGGTCGACATGGAGCCCTTCTTCCAGGCGTACCGGGACGTCATGCCGTTCCTGGTCACCAAGGGCAACGAGCCGACCCGCGAGCGCCTGCAGTCCGCCGAGGACCGCGAGCGCTTCGACGACACGACGAAGTGCATCCTCTGCGCCGCCTGCACCTCCTCGTGCCCGGTCTTCTGGAACGACGGCCAGTACTTCGGTCCGGCCGCGATCGTCAACGCGCACCGCTTCATCTTCGACTCGCGTGACGAGGCGGGCGAGCAGCGCCTGGAGATCCTGAACGACAAGGACGGCGTGTGGCGCTGCCGCACGACGTTCAACTGCACGGACGCCTGCCCGCGTGGCATCGAGGTCACGAAGGCGATCCAGGAAGTGAAGCGCGCGCTGATCACGCGCCGCTTCTGATCCCTGGGCCCCACCTTGCGGGAGAGCCCGCTTCTGTACGCTGCGACGTGCAGAAGCGGGCTTTTTCGTGTGCGGAGGACGGGGACTGATGAGCGAGCCGAACCCTTACAAGTCGGGGGAGTACGAGTGGGGGCCCGGCGGGCAGCCCGCGACGCCGGGGTACGGGTACCCGCAGCAGCCGACGGGGATGCCGGTGCCGGCTCCGCTGATGCCGGCTCCGGTGGGGCCTCGGCTCACGCTCGGCGACATCTCCGTCGTCGGGGACCAGATCGTCACCCCGGCCGGGCCGATGCCGCTCAAGGGCGCGGCCTGGAACGCGATGGACATGTCGCGGACCGAGGAGAAGATCTCCACCACGGGTATCGTCCTCGCGGTCGTGTTCTTCGTCTTCTGCTTCCTGGGCCTGCTGTTCCTGCTGATGAAGGAGAAGCGGACGACCGGCTTCATCCAGATCACGGTCACCAGCGGCGGGCGCTACCACTCGACCATGATCCCGGCGACGAGCCCGGAGACCATGCACTGGGTGATGGGGCAGCTCAACTACGCGCGGGCGCTGAGCGCCTGATCTTTTGTCGGCCTAGCCGCGCCAGGCCGCCGACGCCCCCGTGTTCTCCTCCGCGACGAGCATGACGCGGCGGAGCAGGTCGTTGAGCTGGGTGCGTTCCTCGGGGGTGAGGGTGCCGAGGAGGCGGTACTCCTCGTGGCCCAGGACGTCCATCGCGCCGAGCCAGGTCTCGTGGCCCGAGGGCGTGAGTTCGACGATCACGCGGCGGCGGTCGGTCGTGGACTGGGTGCGGTGGACGAGGCCGCGCTTCTCCAGGGCGTCGAGGCGGCCGGTGACGGAGGCGGGGGCGAGGTCGAGGTCCTGGGCCAGTTCGGAGGGGGCGGCGCTGCCGCCGCGGCCGGCCAGCTTGTGGAGGGTGTCGAACTCGTGGCGTTCGAGGTCGAAGTCGACCAGGGACTGTTCCCGCACCCGGCGCAGATGGACGGAGAGCTTCTTCATCCGGGTGACCGCGCCCTCGACGACCGGATCGAGGCCGGGCAGGACCGGCTGCCAGCGGGCCACGTGCTCGTCGGTCCAGTCGCGCGCTTCCTCGGTGGGTGCCATGCAGTGATCGTACGTCCGGGGCGGGGACGCCGAGCGGGCTAAGTATTTCGTTGACGAATTATTCGGCACCGAAATACTCTGCGTGGCATGGTCCTGCCCAGATCCGCCGTGCCCGCCGCCCCGTCGCCCCCATCGAGCCCCCACCCCCTGCGCACCCGCTCCTTCCGGCTGCTCTTCACCGGCCGTACGCTCTCCCTCCTCGGCGACGCCGTCATCCCCGCCGCCCTCGCCCTCGCCGTCCTGGAGGCGACCGGATCGACCTCGACGCTCGCCCTGGTGCTCGCCTGCTCCATGGTGCCCAAGCTGCTCCTGCTGCCGCTCGGCGGCGTGGTCGGCGACCGGTTCGACGCCCGGACCGTCGCCCTCGCCATGGACCTCGTACGCTGCGCCACCCAGCTCCTCGTCGGGATCGAGCTCCTGAGCGGCTCCCCCACCCTGTGGGTGATCGCCTCCGTCGAGGTGGTCGGCGGCGCCGCCGGGGCGTTCGCGATGCCGACCGGAGCGCCGCTCGTGAAGGGCACGGTGCCCCCCGAGGGCCTCCAGCGCGCCAACGCGGCCATGGGCGTCGCCCACAGCGCCGGCCGCGTCTGCGGCCCCGCCCTCGCCGGGGCGCTGATCTGGACCGTCGGCCCCGGCTGGGCCTTCGTCCTGGACGCGGCCAGCTTCGCCGTCAGCGCCGCCCTGCTGTGCGCCGTACGCGTGGAACGGGTGACCACCCCCCGCAGCGCCCTGCTCGACGACCTCAAGGAGGGCTGGCGGGAGGTCCGCACCCGCGACTGGTACTGGACCAGCCTCATCGGCCACAGCGCCTGGAACGGCGCCGCCGCCGTCCTCATGACCCTCGGCCCGGCCATCGCCCTCGACCGGCTCGGCGGCAAGGGCACCTGGGTGCTCCTCCTCCAGGTCGGCGCCGTCGGACTGCTGCTCGGCTCGCTGGCCGCCGACCGGATCCGCCCCCGGCGCCCGGTCCTCACCGCCAACCTCGGCCTCGCCACGTACGCGCTGCCCCTGGTCCTCCTCGCGACGGACGCCCCCGCGCCCCTCACCATCGCCGCGTACGGGCTCGCCCAGGCCGGGCTCGGCTTCCTCGGCCCGCTCTGGGAGACGGCGGTCCAACGGGCCGTACCCGCACACGCGCTGGCCCGCGTCACTTCGTACGACTGGCTGCTCTCGCTCGCCGCGATGCCACTCGGCTACGCACTCGCGCCCCTCGCGGCCGCCGCCTGGGGGCCGGAGGTCCCACTGCTGGCCGCCGCCGTCCTGGTGGGCGGCTGCTGCCTCGGCACGGGGCTCGTGCCGGGAGTGCGGCGCTTCAGGGACGGCTGAGGGCTGGGGCCTGTCCGGCCCTGATCCGCCGGGCCGCGACGGCGCGGAAGTCCGGCACGCCATGGCCCCCGCCCAGGCGCCCTCCCCCGCCGCGGCCCCGGGCTTTTCCAGGCCGTGGACGGGGGTGGGAGACACCCCGTACACCCGACTAGGCTCAGGCCTCGTGAACGACGCGAGTGAAGAGCAGCAGGACGTGCCGGCGGAGAAGCCCGCCAAGGCGCCCAAGAGCGAGCAGACCCGGGCGCTCATCCTGGAGACCGCACTCCGGCTGTTCAAAGAACGCGGGTACGACAAGACGACCATGCGGGCCATCGCCCAGGAGGCCGGGGTCTCCGTCGGCAACGCGTACTACTACTTCTCCTCCAAGGAGCACCTGGTCCAGGGCTTCTACGACCAGATCGCCGAGGAGCACCAGGCGGCCGTCGAGCCGATCCTGAACAGCGGCGAGAAGGACCTGGCGGCCCGGATCCGCGGCGTACTGCTCGCCTGGCTGGACATCGCCTCGCCGTACCAGGAGTTCGCGTCCCAGTTCTTCAAGAACGCCGCCGACCCGGACAGTCCGCTCAGCCCCTTCTCGCCCGAGTCGGAGGGCCCGCGCCGGGCGGCGATCGAGGTGCACCGGCGGGTCATCTCCGGGGCCAAGGTGAAGATCGACCCCGAACTGGCCGAAGCGCTCCCCCAGTTGCTCTGGCTCCAGCAGATGGGCCTGGTGCTCTTCTGGGTGTACGACCGCTCCGAGGGCGCCTCCAACAGCCGCCGCCTGGTGGGGAAGCTCTCCCCCGTCACCGCGCGCGCGATCCAGCTCTCCCGCTTCCGGGTGCTGCGCCCGCTGGTGCTGGAGATGCACGAGCTGCTCGCCGACATGATGCCGACGGCGGCCGGCATGGCGGCCTCGGGCAAGCCGCGGCGGGCGCCCAAGTCCTAGGACTCGTCCGGCCCCCCGGTCAGCCGACCGCGCCGAGGATCGGCGCCCAGGCGGCGCCGGTGAGCGCGGCCACCGCCTGCTGCGAGGAGAGCGGCGGCGCGGTACGGGTCGGCTTCGGCAGATCGGATCCGGTGCCGCCGCCGAGGCTGTTCCACTGCACCATCTGGAGCTGGGCGCCGGTCTTCTTCAGGGTCACCGTCACCGTCCAGCGGTGCGCGGTGCCGGGGCCCGCCGGGTGCGCGCCCGCGTTCTCCTCCGCCATCACCAGCGCCCCGCCGGGGATCGCGGCACTGCTCGGCAGCTCGGTCAGCTCGCAACTGTCGCCCTCCGGAACGGGCTTCGCGTCGCAGCTCAGCCCGTCGCCGTCCTGGAGCGGCAACTTGATCCGCACGGCCGAGACGCCGACCCTGGCGGCGCCGTGCCCGTCGTCGACGACCAGCCCGGCGTTGGCGACGTAACCGGCGGACGGATCCGAGGGGTTGTTGCTCTGCCCGGCCACCTCGCTGAACCGGCCCCCGGGGAACGTCGCCTCCAGGGCCCGGATCATCTGCTGGTCGCTGATCGCGGAACGGGGCATCGCGAGCGCCACCATGGCGATGTCGGACTCCCCCGCGCGGGACCCGGCGAGCACGCCGGGGAGGACCAGACCGGCGGCGGCCACGGCGGCGCAGGCACCGGCCCCGGCGACGATCCCGGCGGTACGGCGGCGCCTGCGGCGGCGTCCGCGCTCGACGGCGCCGCCCATCAGCTCGGTGAGGTCGGGGTCGAGGGAGTCGGTCGTACGGTCCAGGGCGCGGGCGAGGTCTGCTTCGAACGGCATGCTGGCGTCACCATTTCTGTCGTCGATCGTCGATGAAGGCTGTGCGGCGCGGTCGTGGTCAGCGCGGGACCAGGTCGGAGAGGCTGTCGCCGAGCAGCGCGCGCACCCGTGCGAGGGCCCGGGTGCCCTGGGAGCGGACCGCGCTGTTGCTGAGCCGGAGCATCCGGGCGGTCTCCTCGATGCTGCGGTCCTCCCAGTAGCGCAGCAGGAGCACCGCGCGGTCGCGGGGCGGGAGCCGGCCGATCGCGTCCAGCAGGGTGAGCCGGAGCGCGGTGTCCGGGCCCTGCTCCACGCGGTCGGGCAGATTCCCGACCGGGCGCTCGCCGGTGCTGCGCCGGCGCCGCATGCTGAGGAAGGCGCGGACCAGCACCGTCTGGGCGTAGGCGGCCGGGCTGTCCGCCCGGGCCACCCGCTTCCAGTGCACGTACACCCTGCTCAGCGTCTCCTGGACCAGATCCTCCGCGAGATGCGCGTCACCGGCCGCGAGGACGTACGCCGAGCGGTACAGCGCCCGCCCTCTCTCGGCCACGAACCGCAGATACGCGTCCTCCTGCGCTGATGTCACTCGTCTTCCACCCGTTCCACTCGTTCCGCCTGTTCCGACGGCCCGGGGAGTTCCCCGTGCACACCCCTCTTGACTACGCGGGACGGCGGGATGTCGTGCGGGGCGCGGGATTTTTTTTCCGGCATACGCCGAAGGGCCCGTCCATGCGGACAGGCCCTTCGTAGGTATCCGGCTAGATCCAGCCGAGCTCCCACAGGCGCCAGATGCCGGTGCCGTCCGAGAGGAACTGCGATCCGGAGACGTCCTCGGTCGACAGGACGTAGTCCTTCTTCTGCCACAGCGGTACCAGCGGTACGTCCTCGGCGACGGCGGCCTGGATGTCCCGGAAGTCGCCGGTGGCCCGCGAGCGGTCGCTGAACTGCTGGGTGGCGGCGATCAGTGAGTCGATCCGCTTGCTGGAGAAACCGTTGTGCAGGGTGTTGCCGGTGCCGACCAGCGGCGCGGTGAAGCTGTCGGAGTCCGGGAAGTCGGGCAGCCAGCCGACGGTGTACGCGTCGTAGGCGCCCTTCGCGTACCCCTTCTGGAAGGCCTGCCAGTCGACCGCGACGACGTCGACCTCGAACAGGCCGCTCTCCTCCAGCTGCTTCTTCAGCTCGGCGGCCTCGGCGTCGTAGGTGGCGTCCTTGCTGTGGCCGAGGGTGAACTTCACCGGGGTGTCGATGCCCGCGTCCTTCAGGAGGCGCTTGGCCTTGGCCGTGTCGGGCTCCGGGGTGACGTCGTAGAAGGCCGTGCTGTGGCCGACGTAGCCCTGCGGGATGAGGGAGTAGAGGGGCTCGACCGTGCTCTGGTAGGTGCCGGTGGTGATGGCGGGGCGGTCGACGACGGCGGCGACGGCCTGGCGTACCGCCTTCTTCGCCATCGGGGAGCCGGGCCGGACGTTGAAGTTGAGGTTGCGGGTCTCGGCGCTGGACGCCTCGGTGATACGAGTGCCGTCCTTGGTCGCTTCCTTCAACGAGTTGATGAAGGCCGGCGGCATCTGCCGGTGCGTCACGTCCACCTGCTTGTCCTTCCAGGCGGCGGCGAGCTCCTCCGACTCCTTGAAGTACTTCACGACGACCGTGCGGCCGGTCTTGGTGATCGCGCCCTTGTAGTTCGGGTTGGGCTCCAGACGGGCGCTCACGCCCGGCTTGTACTCCTTGAGGACGTACGGGCCCGAGCCGTCCACCGTGGTGCCCGCACGCAGCGACTTCGCCGGGTACGCGGTGCGGTCGACGATCGAGCCGGCGCCGGTCGCCAGCTTCAGCGGGAAGGTGGCGTCCCGGCCGCTGAGGTTGAAGGTGACCTTCCGCCCGTCGGCCACGACGCTCTTCAGCGTCGGGAAGAGGGGCTGCGGACCGACGTCCGTCTTGATGCCCAGCATCCGCTCGAAGGAGAACTCCACGTCCTCGGCGGTGACCTTGCGCCCGTTGGCGAAGGTGAGGTCGTCGCGGAGCACGCACTGGTACGTGGTCAGCTGCGTGCCGATGAACTTGCAGCTCTCGGCGGCGTCCGGGACCGGGGTCGTGAAGCCGGGCTTGAAGGTGAGCAGCGACTGGAAGACGTTGCTGTACATCGCCCAGGAACCGGCGTCGTAGGCGCCGGCCGGGTCGAGGGAGGTCACCTTGTCGGTGGTGCCGACGGCTATCGGCGCGGTCCGCTCCTCATCGGAGGGCAGGAGTTGCCAGCCTCCGATCCCGGCGGCCACCAGAACTCCACAAGTGATCAGAATCCGCAGACGGACCGACGACCGCATGAGACGTGCTTCCCTTTTTCGTTCCCACCCCTGCCGCGACGGCGCCCAGCCTGCCGCGATGGCGTCAGCCAATCACACGGATTTCACAAGTGGAAGAGTAAACATTCACACCGCACACATATGTCCGGGATGAGGGAAGTAAGGGACGGAGCGGGCGGAACGGTACGTATCCGTAACACCGCACTCCGTCACGTCATACCGGTCACGCCGTCCCCGTCACGCCTGACGGGACGCCAGCTCCACGACCGTGATGTCCGAGGGCGCGCCGACCCGGACCGGAGGCCCCCAGGCGCCCGCGCCGCGCGAGACGTAGAGCTGCGTGTCGCCGTAGCGTTCGAGCCCCGCGACGGTCGGGTTGGCCAGCTCGGCGAGGTAGTTGCCGGGCCAGAGCTGACCGCCGTGGGTGTGGCCGGAGAGCTGGAGGTCGACGCCGTGGCGGACGGCGTCGTCGATGACGATCGGCTGGTGCGCGAGCAGCACGGCGGTACGCGCCCGGTCCCGGTCCCCGAGCGCCCTGCCGAAGTCCGGCCCCTGGCCCTCGCTCTCCCCCGCGACGTCGTCCACACCGGCGAGGTCGAAACCGGCCCCGATCTCGACGCGGGCGTTGCGCAGCGGGTGCATCCCGAGCTCACGGACGTGGTCGACCCAGGCGTCGGCGCCCGAGAAGTACTCGTGGTTGCCCGTCACGAAGAACGACCCGTCCCGGGCCCGCAACCGCGCCAGGGGCTCGGCGGCGGGCCCGAGATCCTGCACGGTGCCGTCGACCAGGTCGCCGACGACGGCGACCAGATCGGGCTGGGTGGCGTTGATCGTGTCGACGATCCGCTGGGTGTGGGCCCGCCCCAGGATCGGCCCGAGATGAATGTCCGAGACGACCGCGATCCGGTACCCGTGCGCCCCACGCGGCAACTTGGCCAACGGCACCGTGACCCGCTTCACCCGCGGCCCCCGCAACACCCCGTACGTCCCCGCCCCGACCGTCCCGACGGCCACGGCGGCGGCGGTACCGGAGACGATCCGGTTGACGAAGAGGCGGCGGGAGAGGTCGGGGGTGGGGGCGTCAGGGGGAGCTGGGGCTTCCGGGACCTCCGGGGCCACCGGGGCATCCGGGGCCACCCGGGCCACCGGCCCGTCCAGCGCCCCCGCCCCCGCCCCGACCCTCACCGGCTCCGCCGCCTCCGGCGCCCCCGCCCCCGCCCGCCGCTCCAGCGTCCGCCGCAGCAGGGGCCGCACCGGCTCCGTGACCGCCAGGGCCAGCGTCACGTACAGGAGCAGCGCCAGCCACAGGAAGCCCGGCCAGGCGACGGTCTGCTGGAGGGCGAAGGGGGCGCCCGCGCGGCCCGAGACCAGGGCGGCGAGCGAGAGGAGCGGCAGGACGACCGCCGCGGCCGTGCCGGCCCGGCGGGCGAGGCCGCCCGGGGCCGTCAGGTCGCGCACCAGGCGCCGCCACACGTACCAGTGGACCGCGCCGAGCACGGCGAGGACCACGACCAGCACCAGCAGGAAGACGACGACCACGCCCCACGTACCCCTTGTCCGCTATCCGTTATCCGCGCTCGCGCCGAAGTGCGCGCACGCCACGCAACCCGATGCTCCCGACGACCGTCCCCAAGACAAAGGACGTGATGGCCAGCAGCAGGTGCACCCAGAAGTAGGCCGTCGGATCGCCCGCGTCGTCGAACGCGAGACCGCTCCCGTCGTTCCACAAGTTCTTGACGAAAGTGATCCAGATGAACCAGCTCCAGACGCCGAAGGCGAGCAGGAACCAGGAGGCGGGCCGACTGAGCTTCATGGTGCCAGTATCACCGGCCGCCTCGGCGGGGCTGCGGACGGGTGGACGAGGGTGGGCGAACCGCCCCGCGGTGTTCGGAACGCGGTTGCGGGCATGTACGTTCTCGATCGTGTCCGCATCGAAGATGACCGCGAAGGCCGCCGCTGCGGTGACCGCCGCCGCCGCGCTGCTTCCCCTTCTCGCCTCGGCTCCCGCGCATGCGGACGAGAAGGACAAGCAGCCCAAACCGCCCAACGTGATGTCCAGCGTCGGCGGCACCCTGCTGTCCCGGCCGGGTACGCAGGTGCAGCTGGGGGCGGGTGCGCCGGTGCTGCCGAAGGACGTCAGCGCGCGGTCGTGGGTGGTCGCGGACGCGGAGAGCGGGCAGGTGCTCGCCGCGCACAACGCGCACTGGCCGCTGGCCCCCGCCTCCACCCTGAAGATGCTCTTCGCGGACACCCTGCTGCCGAAGTTCCCCAAGACCGAGAACCACACGGTCAGGGCGGAGGACCTGGCCGGCATGGGCGCGGGCTCCAGCCTGGTCGGCATCAAGGAGAAGCAGACCTACAGCGTCCACGACCTGTGGCTCGGCGTCTTCCTGCGCTCCGGCAACGACGCCGTCCACGTGCTGGCCGCGATGAACAACGGCGTCCCGCAGACCGTGCGGGACATGAACGAGCACGCCGCCGACCTCCAGGCGCTCGACACCCATGTCGTCTCGCCGGACGGCTACGACGCCCCGGGCCAGGTCTCCTCCGCGTACGACCTCACGCTCATCGCCCGCAGCGGCATGCAGAAGGCCGACTTCCGGGAGTACTGCGCGACCCCGCGGGCCGCCTTCCCCGGGGAGCAGAAGCCCGGCAAGAAGCGCGAGAGCTTCGAGATCCAGAACACCAACCGGCTGCTCACCGGCGACATCGGCGTGCCCGCGTACCAGGGCATCGCGGGCGTCAAGAACGGCAACACCACGCACGCGGGCGCGACCTTCACGGGTGTCGCCGAGCGCAACGGCCGGGTGCTGCTCGTCACGGTGATGAACCCGTCCTCCAAGGAGCAGCACGCGGTCTACAAGGAGACCGCCCGGCTCTTCGACTGGGGTTTCGCGGCCTCCGGCAAGGTGACGCCGGTGGGTGAGCTGGTGCCGCCGAAGTCGGCCCGTACGGACACGGGGTCGTCCGGCGGCTCCTCGGCCGGTTCGGCCTCCGACGGCCTGCTGCCCGCCCCCGGCAAGAACGCCCCGACGGACGCCGAGAAGGCGGCCGTCGCCCAGGAGAAGTCGGGCGGCGTCGGGATCGCGCTCGCCGTGGCGGGCGGGGTGCTGGTGCTCCTCGCGGGCGCCGTCTTCCTGGTCAACCGGCGCTGGCCGCTGGCGGGTTCGGCGCGTCGCCGCCAGAAGGACCGGCCCGCTGCTCCGGTGGACGAGAGCGTGAATCCGTAGCCGTCCAGGCCGCGCAGAACAGCAGCAGCTTCGCGGTGAAGTTGATCCACAGCAGCAGGGCCACCGGCACGCCGAAGGCCCCGTACATCGACTTCCCCGCGACGCCCCGCATATAGCCGCCGAGCAGCAGTTTCAGCAGCTCGAAGCCGACCGCTCCGATGAGCGCCGCGACCACCAGGTCGCGGCGCCTCGGTTCGACGCCCGGCAGTATCGTCAGGATGTACGCCAGGAGCAGGAAGTCGGCGACGATCGCGACGATCAGGGCGGCGGCCTGGAGCAGGGTGCCGCCCGCGCCCTCGTTGGCGATGCCGAGCCGGTCGGCGGTCCAGCCGACGGCGGTGGAGCCGAGCCAGGACGCGGCGAGCGAGCAGAGCCCGACGCCGCCGAGGCCGAACAGGACGAGGGTGTCCTTGCCCTTGCGGACGAACGGGTTGCCCTCGTCGACGCCGTCGAGGCCCCAGACGGCGCGCAGGCATTCGCGCATCGAGCCGACCCAGCCGATGCCCATGAAGAGCAGCACGGCTCCGGCGACGAGTCCGATGGTGCCCGCGTTGTCCACGAGGCTGCCGATGTCGAGCTGGTCGGAGATGCCGGGGACCTGGTCGGCGATCTTGTTCTCGATCTTGTCGAGCTGCTCGGTGCTGAGCAGCGCGGCGCCGACCGCGGCGGCGACGGTGATCAGCGGGAAGAGGGCGAGGAAGCTGAGGAAGGTGATGGCGGCGGCGAGCCTGCTCCAGCGGACCTCGTCGAGGATCTCGTACGCGCGCCAGGCGTGGGTCTTCATGAAGCGGACGACCCAGGGTCCGACGACGGGCAGCTTGGTCAGCCAGTCCATGTCGTGCGCGTCTCTCCCTCGGTAGCCGGAACGGTGGCCGGAACGGACGGGGCTCGGAACACCAGCGTCCGGTTACCCCAGAATCGCAGACAGGTCGCGAGTGCCATGCCGACACCGAGTCCTGACACCGTGTCGGCGCGCGCGGAGGTGAGCCCGAGGCCGTAGTGGGAGACGGTGAGGCAGAGCAGCTGGACGGCGGCGCCGGCGAGGTTCACGGCGAAGAAGGCGGCGTACTCGCGGGCCCCGACGGTGCGGCGGCGGTAGGTGCCGAGGGCGTTGCCGAGGTAGGCGACCGTGCAGCCGGCCAGGAAGGAGACCGCCTTGGCGGCGACCGGGCCGAGGGTGCCGTGCAGGGCGAGGAAGACGGCGAGGTCGGCGGCGTAGGCGGCGGCCCCGGAGACCGCGAAGCCCAGCAGTTCCCGGTGCCGCCCCCCGGCCAGGGCCGCTCCCCGGCTCACAGGTCCGCGACCGCCATCCCGTACATCGCGGCCCAGACCAGGCCGATGACGGCGAGCGGCCGGTCGCGCAGGACGACGTCCTCCGGCTCCCCGGCCGTGCCGCGGTCGGCGAAGACGGCGTAGCGCAGGACGGCCAGGATGAAGGCGACGACGGAGAGCTGGCGCCAGGGCAGCAGCGAGCCGTTGGCGACGCCGCCGCTCTCCAGCGCCCACAGGCAGTAGCCGAGCACGGCGACGCCGGCGGCGAGCTGCCAGACGAAGCGCAGGTAGCCGGTCGAGTACTGGGTGAGGAGCGCGCGGGTGGCGCCCTGCGCGGCCTCCATCTGCACGGCCTCCGAGTAGCGCTTGGCCGCGACCATGAAGAGCGCGCCGAAGCCGGTGGTGATGAGGAACCAGCGGGAGAGCGGGATGCCGAGCGCGATCCCGCCGATCATCGCCCGCATCAGGAAGCCGGTGGCGACGACGGCGAGGTCGACGACGAGGACGTGCTTGAGGCGTACGCAGTAGGCGAGTTGCATCGCGAGGTACGCGGTCAGGAGCAGCGCCGTCATCGCGTTGCAGAGCAGGGCGCTCGCGACGGCCGCGCCGAGGCCGAGCAGGAAACCGGTCGTGTACGCGAGGGGTACGGGGACGAGTCCGGCGGCGACGGGGCGGTGCCGTTTCACCGGGTGGGCGCGGTCGGCGGTGGCGTCGCGGGCGTCGTTGACCAGGTACACGGCCCCCGCCGCGGCCGTGAACAGGGCGAAGACCAGGGCGAGTCGGGCGGCGGTGGGCCAGGAGACGAGCTGTCCCGCCGCGACGGGCGCGGCGACGACGAGCACGTTCTTGATCCACTGCCGGGGCCGGGCGGTGCGGACGAGCCCCCGGGCGACGGCGAGGGCGCCGGAGCCGCCGGGGGCGCGGGGCGCGGCGACGGGCGGGGCGAGGACGGCCGTTCCGGCGGTGGGCTCAGGCACGGGGGGCTCCGGGGGTGCCTCCGCCGCCGCGCAGCCACGCGCGCCCCGCCGTCGCCGTGGCGGCGCCCAGGAGGGCTCCGGCGGCTACGTCGGTCGGGTAGTGGACGCCGGCGACGAGGCGGGAGAGGCACATCGCGGTGGCCGCGGCGGAGGCGAGCGGGCGGGTGGGTGGGCTGAGGGCGGCGAAGGTGACGGCGGCCGCGGCGGCGGAGGCGGCGTGGGAGCTGGGGAAGGAGTGCCGGCCGGCGGTGCGGACGAGCGGCGGGTACTGCCCGGGGTGCGGCCGGGGGCGCCGTACGACCCGCTTCACGCCCATGCTCGCCAGGTGCGCCGCGCCGATCAGGGCCGTGCCGCGCAGCCAGCCGGCGCGGTGCGGGCGGTCCAGGGCGGCGCCGGCGAGTCCGGCGGCGATCCAGAGCGCGCCGTGCTCGCCGGCGAAGGAGAGCGCGCGGGCCGCCGCGGCCACGGCGGGGCGGCGCCCCTGGGCGTGCGCGACGGCCAGGACGCGGTGGTCGCTGTCGGCCCAGTCCTCGTATCGCATGCGTCTCGTCCGCCTCCCCGGTTCGCCGTCGGCCAGGGGCGACTCTGACGCGCGAGGGCGCCGTAGGGGACGGCACGCTTTCCTGACACTCGTTTAATCACCCATTTCGACGAACCGCCCATCAATCCCGGCATAAGCGACACTCGCGGCGATACGGTCACCTCCATGGCTGCCGAGACGGACATTCCTGTCGATGTCCCCACCGATGTCGACACCCTCACCGGGTGGGGCCGCACCGCCCCCACCCTCGCGCGCGTGATCCGCCCCCGTACGTACGAGGAGGCCGCCGCCGCCGTCCGCGCCTGCGGCGCCCGGGGGTCGATCGCCCGCGGCCTCGGCCGGGCCTACGGCGACGCCGCCCAGAACGCCGGCGGCTCCGTCCTCGACATGACCGGCCTCGCCCGGATCCGCGCGATCGACGCCGAGGCCGGGCTCGCCGTCTGCGACGCGGGCGTCAGCCTGCACCACCTGATGGAGGTGCTGCTGCCGCTCGGCTGGTTCGTCCCGGTCACCCCCGGCACCCGCTACGTCACCGTCGGCGGCGCGCTCGGCGCCGACATCCACGGCAAGAACCACCACGTCTCCGGCTCCTTCTCCCGGCACGTCGTCTCCCTGGACCTGCTCACCGCCGACGGCCTGGTGCACACCGTCCGGCCCGGCGAGCCGCTCTTCGACGCGACCGCCGGCGGCATGGGCCTGACCGGGGTGATCCTCTCCGCCACGCTGCGGCTGCTGCCCGTCGAGACCTCCCTGATGGCCGTCGACACCGAACGCGCCACCGACCTCGACGACCTGATGGCCCGGCTCACCGCCTCCGACCACCGCTACCGCTACTCGGTCGCCTGGATCGACCTGCTCGCCCGCGGCGCCGCGACCGGCCGCGCCGTCCTCACCCGCGGCGACCACGCCCCGTACGACGCGCTGCCGCTCCGGGCCCGCCGAGGCCCGCTCGCCTTCCGTCCCGGACAGCTGCCGGGCGCCCCCGCGTACGTCCCCGAGGGGCTCCTCGGGCGGCACAGCGTCGGGCTGTTCAACGAGCTCTGGTACCGCAAGGCGCCCCGCCGCTCCACCGGCCGGCTCCAGCGGCTGACCTCCTTCTTCCACCCCCTCGACGGGGTCCCGCACTGGAACCGGGTGTACGGGCGCGGCGGCTTCGTGCAGTACCAGTTCGTCGTCGGGTACGGGCAGGAGGAGACCCTGCGCCGGGTCGTCCAGCGGATCGCCAGCCGCCGCTGCCCGTCCTTCCTCGCCGTCCTGAAGCGCTTCGGCGAGTCCGACCCCGGCTGGCTCTCCTTCCCGCTGCCCGGCTGGACCCTCGCGCTCGACATCCCGGCCTCGCTCAGCGGCCTCGGCGCCTTCCTCGACGAGCTCGACGAGGAGGTCGTCGGCGCGGGCGGCCGGGTCTACCTCGCCAAGGACTCCCGGCTGCGGCCCGAGCTGCTCGCCGCGATGTACCCGCGGCTCGCCGACTTCCGCGAGCTGCGGGGGCGGCTCGATCCGACGGGGGTCTTCACGTCGGACCTGTCGCGGCGACTCGGGCTGTGACGCCCCCGCCGCCTCCCTCTGCCTGTTCCCTTCGACTCGCCCCCTGAGGAGCGTGAACGCCATGAAGGACGCCTTCGGCGCCCCGCAGTCCCTGCTCGTGCTCGGCGGCACCTCCGAGATCGGCCTGGCCACCGCGCGCCGGCTGATCGCCCGCCGCACCCGGGTCGTCTGGCTCGCCGGACGCCCCTCCCCCGCCCTCGCCGCCGCCGCGGAGTCGCTGCGGGCGCTCGGCGCCGTGGTGCACACCGTTCCCTTCGACGCGCTCGACACCGAGTCCCACGAGGAACGGCTCGGCAAGCTGTTCGCCGAGGGCGACATCGACATGGTGCTGCTCGCCTTCGGCGTCCTCGGCGACCAGGCGCGCGACGAGTCCGATCCGATGGCCGCCGTACGGGTCGCCCAGACCAACTACACCGGCGGCGTCTCGGCCGGCCTGGTCTGCGCGCAGGCGCTCCAGGCGCAGGGGCACGGCTCGCTGGTGGTGCTCTCGTCGGTTGCCGGGGAGCGGGCCCGGCGGGCCAACTTCATCTACGGCTCGTCCAAGGCGGGGCTCGACGCCTTCGCGCAAGGGCTCGGGGACGCGATGCACGGCACCGGGGTGCACGTGATGGTCGTCCGGCCCGGCTTCGTCCGCTCGAAGATGACCGAGGGCCTGGCGGAGGCGCCCCTCGCGACGACCCCCGAGGCGGTCGCGACCGCGATCGAGCTGGGGCTGCGGCGGCGCTCGGAGACGGTGTGGGTGCCGGGCGGGCTGCGGGTGGTGATGTCGGCGCTGCGGCATGTGCCGCGGGGGGTGTTCCGGCGGCTGCCGGTGTGAGGGTGGGGCAGGGGGGTGCCGCTAGGCGGTCTTCAGCGGGTCAGACCGCCGGTGTCGTCGCCGGGGACTCCACCGGGCTGCCGCACTGGGACGGGACCGCCGAGACCGTGCGGCCGCTGCCGAACTCGTAGTCGCACAGCTTGCGCCACACCCCGTCCGCGCCCTGCTCGTACAGCGAGAAGGAGGCGCAGATCCACTCCGCCTCGTAGCCGGCCAGCTCGGTGAACGCCCGGTCCATCGCCTCCTCGGCGATGCCGTGCGCGACGGTGACGTGCGGGTGGTACGGGAACTGGAGCTCGCGCGGGACCGGGCCGGCCTCGTCGCGGACCCGTTCCTGGAGCCGGTCGCAGGCGGGGGTGCCCTCGACCAGCTTGACGAAGACGACCGGGGAGAGCGGGCGGAACGTTCCGGTGCCCTCCAGGCGCATCGCGAAGGGCTCGCAGCCGGCCGCGATGGCGGCGAGGTGCGCCGCGATCTCCGGCAGCCGCTCCGCGGCCACCTCGGTCGGCGGGAGCAGCGTGACGTGGGTCGGGATGCCGTGCGCGGCGGGATCGCCGAAGCCCGCGCGCCGCTCCTGGAGCCGGCTGCCGTGAGGCTCCGGGACCGCGATCGAAACGCCGAGCGTTACGGTCCCCACGTCGTCCTCCTCCGTCGTCCGTCGAGAAATGTGCGCGAGTGGTGCAGGCGCCAGTGTGCGGCCTGCACCACCCTCGTGGCCAGGGCCCTTGGACTCAGTGCTTCGCGGGCAGGAAGCCCATCCGGTCGTAGGCCTGCGCCAGCGTCTCCGCCGCGACCGCGCGCGCCTTCTCCGCGCCCTTGGCCAGGATCGAGTCCAGCGTCTCCGGGTCGTCCAGGTATTCCTGCGTCCGGGTCCGGAACGGCGTGACGAAGTCCACCATGACCTCGGCCAGGTCGGTCTTCAGGGCGCCGTACATCTTGCCCTCGTAGCTCTTCTCCAGATCCGCGACCGAGGTCTCGGTGAGCACGGACATGATCGTGAGCAGGTTGGAGACGCCGGCCTTGTGCTCCGGGTCGAAGCGGATCACCGTGTCGGTGTCCGTGACGGCGCTCTTGACCTTCTTCGCCGTCGTCTTCGGGTCGTCGAGCAGGTTGATCAGACCCTTCGGCGTCGACGCCGACTTGCTCATCTTGATCGACGGGTCCTGGAGGTCGTAGATCTTCGCCGTCTCCTTCAGGATGTACGGCGCGGGGATCGTGAACGTCTCGCCGAAGCGCCCGTTGAACCGCTCCGCGAGGTCGCGGGTCAGCTCGATGTGCTGGCGCTGGTCCTCGCCGACCGGGACCTGGTGGGCCTGGTAGAGCAGGATGTCCGCGACCTGGAGGATCGGGTACGTGAAGAGGCCGACGGTCGCGTTGCCCGCGCCCTGCTTGGCGGACTTGTCCTTGAACTGCGTCATGCGGGAGGCCTCGCCGAAGCCGGTGAGGCAGTTCATCAGCCAGGCCAGCTGCGCGTGCTCGGGCACGTGGCTCTGGACGAAGAGCGTGCAGCGCTCCGGGTCGAGACCCGCGGCGAGCAGCTGGGCGGCGGCGAGCCGGGTGTTGGAGCGCAGCGCGTCGGGGTCCTGCGGGACCGTGATCGCGTGCAGGTCCACCACCATGTAGAAGGCGTCGTGGGACTCCTGGAGGGCCACCCACTGGCGGACGGCGCCGAGGTAGTTGCCGAGGTGGAACGAGCCGGCGGTGGGCTGGATTCCGGAGAGCACACGAGGACTGTCAGAGGCCATGCCCATCATTCTCTCAGGTGCGTGGCGCGATCCCCGACTGCGGCCGCCCCTTGCGGGGCGGACCGCTGTCCTCCGGGCGGCTAGGCCGGGAGGCCCGGGGCCGGGAACGCCGCCATGAGTTCCGCGACCTCCGCGCGGACCGTCGCCAGTGTCTCCTCGTCGGCCTTGCCCGCCGCGGCCACTCCTCGGTCGATCCACTCGGCGACCAGCGGCATGTGTGTGACGTCCAGGCCGCGGGAGGTGAGGGACGGCGTGCCGATCCGGATGCCGGAGGGGTCGAAGGGCTTTCGGGTGTCGTACGGGACGGTGTTGTAGTTCACGACGATCCCCGCCCGGTCGAGGGCCTTCGCGGCGATCTTGCCCGGGACCTCCTTGGGCGTGAGGTCCATCAGGATCAGGTGGTTGTCGGTGCCGCCGGAGACCAGGTCGAAGCCGCGCGCGAGGAGGGCCTCGGCGAGTGCCTTGGCGTTCGCGACGACCGCGTGCGCGTAGGTACGGAAGGAGGGCTGGGCCGCCTCGCGCAGGGCCACGGCGATGGCCGCGGTGGTCTGGTTGTGCGGGCCCCCCTGGAGGCCGGGGAAGACCGCCTTGTCCAGGGCCCTCGCGTGCTCCTCCGTGGACATCAGCATCGCGCCCCGCGGGCCGCGCAGGGTCTTGTGGGTCGTCGTGGAGATCACGTCGACGTGCGGCACCGGGGACGGGTGGGCGCCGCCCGCGATCAGGCCGGCGATGTGGGCGACGTCCGCGACGAGGACCGCGCCGGACTCCCTCGCGATCTCGCCGAACGCCGCGAAGTCGATCGTGCGGGGCAGCGCGGTGCCGCCGCAGAAGATCACCTTCGGGCGCTCCTTGAGGGCGAGCTCCCGGACCTGGTCGAAGTCGATCCGGCCGTCCTCGTGGCGTACGCCGTACTGCACGCCCCTGAACCACGTGCCCGTGGCGGAGACGCCCCAGCCGTGGGTGAGGTGGCCGCCCATCGGCAGGGCCATGCCCATCACCGTGTCGCCCGGCTTCGCGAACGCGAGGTAGACGGCGAGGTTGGCCGGAGAGCCGGAGTACGGCTGCACATTGGCGTGCTCGACGCCGAACAGGGCCTTGGCGCGCTCCACTGCCAGGGTCTCGACCTGGTCGATGTTCTGCTGGCCCTCGTAGTAGCGGCGGCCCGCGTAGCCCTCGCTGTACTTGTTCTGGAGCACCGTGCCGGAGGCTTCCAGGACGGCGGCGGAGACGTAGTTCTCGCTCGGGATCAGGCGGAGGGTGTCCGCCTGGAGGCGTTCCTCGGCGGTGATCAGGGCGGCGAGGTCCGGGTCGGTGGCGGTGAGGGCCGGGTGGGTGGGGGCGGAGTGGGTGGGGGCGGTGTGGGTGGGGGCGATGTGGGTGGGGGCGGTGTGGGTGGGGTGGGTCATCTTTGCTCCGGGGCAGCTGGGGTCCCCCTGGCGCCTGCGTGGCGCCGCACGGGACCCGGTCGGTTCCCGTGATGCCCAGGCGGGCGGCACCTCGTGTGGTCTGCCTGCGCGGCTTCCCCGGGGTCGCTTCCCCGTACGCCAGTCGCCGCGCGTGTTTCCAGCCTAGCGGGCGCGCCGTCACACAGGTTTCCTCGTCCGGCATCCGAGCGACGATAAGAACAGGGGACACCAGCCCCTGGCCGCAGGACGATCGGAGATCCCGTGTCGAGAACGCAAGACGAGATCGCAGCCGCGGACGCGCACAGCGCCCACAACTACCACCCCCTGCCCGTGGTCGTCGCCACCGCCGAAGGGGCGTGGGTGACCGATGTCGAGGGGCGCCGCTACCTCGACATGCTCGCCGGCTACTCGGCGCTCAACTTCGGGCACGGCAACCCGCGCCTCCTGGACGCCGCCCGGGCGCAGCTGGAGCGGGTGACGCTCACCTCGCGCGCCTTCCATCACGACCGGTTCGGCGAGTTCTGCACGCGGCTCGCCGAGCTGTGCGGCAAGGACGCGGTGCTGCCGATGAACACGGGCGCCGAGGCCGTCGAGACGGCCGTGAAGACGGCGCGGAAGTGGGGGTACGAGGTGAAGGGCGTGCCGGACGGGCACGCGAAGATCGTCGTGGCGGGGAACAACTTCCACGGCCGGACGACGACGATCGTCAGCTTCTCCACGGACCACGAGGCGCGGGACCACTTCGGGCCGTACACGCCGGGGTTCGAGATCGTCCCGTACGGGGATCTCACCGCGCTGGAGGCGGCGGTCACCGAGAACACGGTGGCGGTGCTGCTTGAGCCGATCCAGGGCGAGGCGGGGGTGCTGGTTCCTCCGGAGGGGTATCTGCGGGGGGTGCGGGAGCTCACCTCGCGGCGGAACGTGCTCTTCATGGCCGACGAGATCCAGTCGGGGCTCGGGCGTACGGGGCGGACCTTCGCCTGCGAGCACGAGGGGGTCGTGCCGGACGTCTACATCCTGGGCAAGGCGCTGGGGGGTGGGGTGGTGCCGGTCTCCGCGGTGGTCGCCGACCGGGACGTGCTGGGGGTGTTCCGGCCGGGTGAGCACGGGTCGACGTTCGGGGGGAATCCGCTGGCCTGTGCGGTGGGGCTTGAGGTGATCGCGATGCTGCGGAGTGGTGAGTATCAGCAGCGGGCGGCGGAGCTGGGCGAGCACCTGCATGGTGAGCTGGGGCTGCTCGTGGGGGGTGGCGCGGTCGAGGCGGTGCGGGGGCGGGGGCTGTGGGCCGGGGTGGACATCGCTCCCTCGGTGGGGACGGGGAGGGAGATCTCCGAGCGGCTGATGGGGCGGGGGGTGCTCGTCAAGGACACCCATGGGTCGACGGTTCGGATCGCTCCGCCTCTGGTCATCAGCAAGGAGGATCTGGACTGGGGGCTTGATCAGTTGCGGGGTGTGCTGAGCCGTTAGAGCCGTTTTCCAACCGGGGGCCGTGGCCTCCGGGTGGGGGTGTCCGGACTGCGACCTTCACTTCGCTTCGCTCGTTACGGGCGCCGCCACGTCCAGGGCCCAATCCGAACTGAGACCGGCTTTTTGAGATTCGCTCCG